>JANNNF010000199.1:0-4087 GCA_031398405.1 Rhodobacterales bacterium
ACCGAAGATCCGACGGCGGGCGTTGATGTAGGGGCCAAGGCTGAGATTTACCATCTGCTGTATCAGGCGCTTGCCAGCGGTATGGGGGTACTGGTGGTGTCCACCGATTTTGAAGAAATCGCCAGTATCTGCCACCGGGCCATCGTCTTTTCGCGCGGCTTGCCCGTGGCGGAACTGACCGGGGTCGATCTGTCCACTGAAACCCTGATCAAGGCCGCGTCGGCCGGGGAAGTTGCCTGAGGATGCCATGCCGGGAATAGAATCCAACGCCGTTGAACCCACCAAGGACGAACTGCGCGGCCTGTCGCCGATGGCAAAGGCCCTGCGGCTGGCGCCGACCTACGGGCTGGTGATCCTGATGTTCGGGCTGATCGTGCTGTTTTCGATGCTGCTGCCCAATACTTTTCCCACGGCACTGAACGTGCGGGCGATCCTGTCTGACAAGGCCATCATCGCGCTGCTGTCGCTGGCGGCGATGATCCCGATGGTGGCGGGTCGGATCGACCTCACTGTCGGCTATGGCATTGTTTTGTGGCATATTCTGGCGATTAGCTTGCAGACGATGTATGGCTTTCCCTGGCCTGTGGCGGTCGGGATTGTGCTGATCCTTGGCGTTATAACGGGGGCGTTGAACGGCATCCTGGTTGAGGTTGCCCGCATTGACAGCTTTATCGCCACGCTTGGCACCGGCACCATCCTGTACGCGCTTGCCCTGTGGCACACCGGGGGCCGGCAGATGGTGGGGGAGCTGCCGCCCGAGTTTTATGCGCTGAGCACGACCTTTGTCTTTGGCCTGCCGATCACCGCGTATTACGTCGTCGTCATCACCATCAGCCTGTGGGTGATCCTCGAATATACGCCCATTGGCCGCTATCTTTATGCCATTGGTGCGAACCAGCGGGCGGCGGAATTGAACGGCATACCCACTCGGAAATTCGTGGTGGGGGCGTTTGTAACTTCTGGCCTGCTGACCGCGCTTGGGGGTGTGTTGCTGGCCTCAAAACTGCGGATCGGGCAGGCGTCGGTGGGGCTTGAATTTCTGCTGCCAGCACTGGTTGGGGCGTTCCTTGGGTCCACCACCATCAAGCCGGGGCGGGTCAACGTCTGGGGCACGATTGTGGGGGTGATGATCCTCGCGGTCGGGATTTCCGGCATCCAACAAATGGGCGGCAGTTTCTGGGTCGAGCCGTTGTTCAACGGCACAACTTTGCTGATCGCCATCGGAATCGCGGGCTATGCGCAACGCAAGAAGGGCGCAAAGTCCAAGTAAACACAGCATTTCAGGGAGGAACCACCATGCTGAGACGGACCTTTATGACGACCGCTGCCGCCATGATGCTGGCGGGGCCAGCGATGGCCGACGCCATCGCCGATGCCATGGCGAATGTTGAGAAATTTGCGGGGCAAGCCACCGCTTGGGACGGCCCGACCACCGGGCCGAAGGCTGCAGAAGGCAAGTTGATCGTCGTGTTGGCGGGCGATATGAAAAACGGCGGTATTTTGGGCGTCACGACGGGCGTGGAAGAAGCCGCCGCCAAGATCGGCTGGGAAGTCCGCGTTCTGGACGGGGCCGGGTCAGTGCAAAGTCGCACCGCGGCGTTCGGGCAGGCCATGGCGCTGAACCCGGCGGGTATCATCATCAACGGCTTCGACGCGGTGGAACAGCAAGCCGGGCTGGATCAGGCGGCAGCTGCAAAAATTCCGATGGTCAGCTGGCATTCCGGCCCCGTCATCGGGGCCAATCCGGGCAATGGCATCGCGGTGAATGTGTCCACCGATGCGATGGAGGTGTCCACTGTCGCCGCGCAATGGGCGTTTGCCGATGCGGGCGGCAAGCCCGGGGTGGTGATCTTTACCGACAGCACCTACTCCATAGCGATCGCGAAGGCCGACAAGATCAAGGAAACCATCGAAGCCTTGGGCGGCACTGTGTTGGAGTACGTCGACACGCCGATTGCCGAAACCTCGCAGCGGATGCCAACACTCACCACCGCGCTGTTGCAGAAATATGGTGCCAGCTGGACCCATGCGCTGGCGATCAACGACATCTATTTCGATTTCATGGGGCCGGCCCTTGCGGCGGCAGGCGTTGCGGGCGACGGCGCACCGAAGGCGGTGGCGGCAGGCGATGGGTCGGAAGGTGCCTATCAGCGTATCCGTGCCGCACAATATCAGGCGGTGACGGTGGCCGAACCGCTGAACCTGCAAGGCTGGCAATTGGTGGACGAGTTGAACCGCGCGATGCAGGGCGAGGCCCCGTCGGGCTATATCTCTCCCCTGCATGTGGTGACGGCGGCCAACATCGGCTTTGATGGCGGCGACAAGAACATCTTCGATCCGGGCAACGGCTATCGCGAGGCCTATGCTGCAATCTGGGGCAAGTGAAACCCGGCAGACGGACACGAACGGCGGTGGGGTAACCTGCCGCCGTTTGCGCGCGGCTCGCCATCGCTTCGGGGCGCGATCTGGCGCAGGCCTGCGGGGATGCGTTTCCGAAATGGGTGTCGGCCTCACTTTGGGTGCTGGCGGAACTTGCTATCACCGCCACTGATCGGGCCGAAGTGATCGGCATTGCCATCGGCCTGAACCTGCTGTTCGGCATCCCGCTTGAGATTGGCATTTTCATCACCGCCGCCGATGTCTTCCTAATCTTGTGGATGCAGACCAAGGGGGTCCGCTGGATAGAAGCCTTCATCATCGTCATGCTTAGCGTCATCGCCGCGGGCTTGGCCGTGCTGATTGCGATGTCGGACCCGGATTGGGCGGGTATTATTGCAGGTTTTGCCCCTTCAACGCAGATCGTGCTAAACGACCAGATGCTGTATTTGGCGCTTTCCCTTTGCCATCGTGCCCTTGGTGATGTTCACCGCCAGCCGGGCCAAGATGGGGGGCACTTGTGGCCCCGCGCTGGATGACGGTGCTGTGCGCCCTGATCGCGGCGCTGATCATCGTGTTCAGCATCAGCCTGCTGATCTCGGTCATCTTCGGCTGACCTGTGCTGAATTAAGCCAGCGACGGGGCGGGGCGGGCGGGCTATACATCGCGCAAATCAATGCGAGGCGATGATGAAAACCCTGTTTACGATACTGGCTCTTAGCCTCTCTGCCCCGGCTTATGCCTGTGAAACGCTGCGCGTTGGCGATATTGAGGTCTCCAACGCGTGGTCGCGTGCGTCCGTTGGTACCAATGCGCCGGGGGTGGCCTATCTGACCATCCGCAATGTGGGTGCGGTTGATGACACGCTGACCAGCGTTTCCACACCTGCTGCAAACATGCCGATGCTGCATGAAACGGTGGTGACAGACGGAGTTGCGTCAATGCCACATCTGATGGCAGTGCCGGTGGCTGCGGGCCAGACGGTGATGCTGCAGCCCGGTGGGATGCACGCCATGCTGATGGGCCTGACCGAACCGTTGAAAAAAGACGCGAGCTTTCCGCTGACCCTGACCTTTGCCACGGCGGGCGAGGTGACGGTGCCGGTGGAAGTTCTGGCACTTGGGGCGACCGGGCCGGATTGCGCGCCTTGATCTGACGATCCGGGGCTAAGAAAGTGGCGTTCAGCAAAGTCTTGGCGCATCTTGGCGGCCAATGCCGACCAAATCTTTGTGCCCATCAGCAAAAATTATGAGTCACGCGTCCAAAATGGCGTAGCGGTGTCAGTCCAGCGGGCCTGCCCTTGTTGAACGCACGAGTTGTGCTGGAACGCGGTCCACATCGGGCGTGGTGAGTCGTTCAAGGCGTGGTCGCACGGATATCCGTACCATACGGTGCGCTGGCATTTTCACCCGGAATACGAACTGCATCACGTGGTTGCCACGTCCGGGCGCTATTTCGTGGGCGATTACATCGGTGAAGTCGATCCCGGCAATCTGGTGCTGACCGGCCCAAACCTGCCGCACAACTGGGCCAGCGATGTGCGGGAAGGTGCGGTCGTGCCGCTGCGCGGGCGGGTTGTGCAATTCACTGAAGGCTTCATGGCGCAGGCCGCTGAGGTGTTTCCCGAACTTTCCGCCTGTGCAGGCGTGCTGGACCTGTCTCGTCGGGGGGAGGTGCTACTTGCCCGACCCATCCGGTTTCATGTCAGCGG
>JANNNF010000220.1:0-13211 GCA_031398405.1 Rhodobacterales bacterium
GCAAAGCGAGCCAAAAGCTTGATCCAGTCGATTTCCGACTTGTTCTATCCATGGCCCGCGTCTCCGTTGTTGTGCTTCACTGCATCTGCTTGTGCAGACGATCAACAACCACAACGCCTCACTCAAGAAAGAATTCCGCCACCTTAAACGATTTTGCGTTAGCGGCGGATGATCTTGCAAGCGCTTGCGGAGACCGCATGTTACGCCCTCGACGCAGATCAGATCGCTGTTCACACTGGCAAGCGCGCTGACCTGAACGACATCGCCGACATCGTCAGAGACAATTGCCCGGTTCGCTACATCATCACCGTGTCGAAATTGAAGGAAAGTTGGGACTGCCCCTTTGCCTACTTCCTCTGTTCGGTGGCCGATCAGGTATCGGCCACGGCGGTCGAGCAAATCCTTGGCCGCGAGGTGCGAATGCCAAGGGCGCTGCGCAAGCGGCGCGATGTCCTACACCAATCTTAAGGCTTCATCGTGTCCCGCAGTTTCGACACAACCGCGCAGCAATTGCGCGTCGGATTGGTGGAGGGCGAAGGCTTCAACCCGATAAAAGCGGCGCAGATCACCGCGCCGCAACAGAACCTTGGTTTGGCGATCCCCAAGCCAGCAGACAGCCCGCAATCCAGAGCAGATTTTTTGGGGAAATTGAACGGAGTTGATCAGTTCATAGATTGAGGATCGGGATAGACCGGTGCGGGTAGGTGTGACAAGCGGAGGATGCAACAGGTCAAAAGGTTTGCTGATGCACGCTGATGTACAAAATGCCCTAACAACCCCCCTCATACTACACCTTCGCCCGGAGGCTCAAGACGCTGAGCGGCCTCATGCCCTACGAATACATCTGCAAAATCTGGACATCAGAGCCTGACCGATCAATCCTAAACCCGATCCACTAGATGCCGGGACTGAACAGTCGCTGCATCCTCGGGCAACCCACGCAATTCTTCAGCGACACCGGCCACCAATTTACAGAAAGCCTGCATGCGTTTGAACGCAGCCAGTGTCTCTTTGGGACTTTCAGAAACTAGTCCGGGATAGGGCCGAAGGATCCGTTCATACTTTGATTTGAGCACAATTCTTTGGCTTACCGAATTCCAGCCAATCTTGTTGAGTTAAGCTTCGCGTTCAGGTGTCATGCGAGCACCATTTGCACGACCTGCCTGTCTTGCCGGTAGCAAAGGCCGCCCAAGCGTCCATCAGGGCCACGCGCCGGTCAAACAGTTCAGACCGGGCGTAAGCGCGTTCTATCTTGCTGCCGACAACTGGCGCAAGTGCTGCCTCCGGCACCTCACGGTCCGCCCGCGCGCACTCGCTGGACCCGTCTCGAAAGCTGCTGCGAAAGCCGTGCTGAGTAATGCCTTCGACCTTCATGCGACCGAGCAGCGCCGCAAAAGCCATATCGTTCATAACCTTTGCCATGCCATCCTTGGTGCGCTGGGCGGATGGGAACACCAGCACCGGATCAAGGCCCCTGCCCTTTTGCAACACGGCCGGCGCCGCTGGCAACAGGGGCACGCGATGGGCGCGCCGATCTGGTGGCGGCGCACCCCCCCCTTTTTTCACGGCCCGAACACAGTCACTTCTGGCAAGCTGGTCAAGCCCAACCCAAGCGCCTGAAACGCCGCCAGCGACAATGCCGCTGACCCGGTTCCGGGGCGCAGGTCCACCGCCAGTGACTGGCCGGTCGCGGTGACAACCCGCCCCTTCGCGTCTGACGTGACCAGTGCCGTGCGCAGCCACAGACCTTGTTCGGCAGGCGACCCAAGCGCCACCACCGCCGTTCCCAACTGCCGTTCGGCACCTGCTACAGGGGCCGCCAAGGCCGCCTCTTTTTCAGCGACCGAGGTGGTATCCAACGCGGCCGCTGACTTGCCCTGCGCGCCCAAAAGAGTGGTTTCAACAGCCGGGGCAAATTCGGTTGCCATCGATGGTTCGGCTTTGGAAGCAGGTGCCGAGTCCGGCACATTGCGAAAACGGTCCATCACACCGCAACCCGACAGGGCCAGGGCAAGCATCACAATCAGGGGTGCATGTGTTTTCATCGCCCCACGATAGTCGCACAAGTCCAGCCCCGCAACATCCGCTTTGCGCCTTGTGCGGAGCCTTGCGCAAGCCTACGTTTAAGGAATGACCGTGCAGATGACGCCCCCCCTGATCGATCCCTTCGCCCGAGCGATTTCTTATCTGCGGGTGTCTGTGACCGATCGCTGTGATTTCCGATGCACCTATTGCATGTCGGAGAACATGACCTTCTTGCCCAAGGCCGACCTGCTGACGTTGGAGGAGTTGGACCGCCTGTGTTCCACCTTCATCCGCATGGGGGTGCAAAAGCTGCGCATCACCGGGGGGGAACCTCTGGTCCGCAAGGGTATCATGACATTCTTTGAACGGGTGGCGCGACATCTGGAAACGGGTGCCTTGCAGGAGCTGACGCTGACCACCAACGGATCTCAACTGACGAAATATGCCCAAGCCCTGGCCGACATCGGGGTGCGGCGGATCAACGTGTCGCTTGATACTCTGGATGCCGCCAAGTTTCAGCAGATCACCCGTTGGGGGCGTCTTGCACAGGTGCTTGACGGGATTGCGGCGGCGAAGGCCGCAGGACTGGCCGTCAAGATCAACACCGTGGCGCTGAAAGGCTTCAATGAGGATGAGTTGTTCACGCTGGCCGGCTGGTGTGCTGAACAGGGCCATGACCTGACCTTTATCGAAGTCATGCCGATGGGCGATCTGGGCAATGAGAACCGTCTTGACCAGTATTGGTCGCTGCGCGACCTGCAAGCACGACTTGCCGAACGCTTTACCCTGATCGAGCTTTCGGACCGTACGGGTGGCCCTGCCCGCTACATAAGGCTGGAGGAAAGCGGGCAGCGGATCGGCCTGATCACACCCTTGACCCATAATTTCTGCGAAAGCTGCAACCGGGTGCGGCTAACCTGCACGGGTGAGTTGTATATGTGCCTCGGGCAGGAAGACATGGCCGATCTGCGTAGCCCGTTGCGGGCGAGTACGGCGGATGCCGGGCTGGAACAGGCGATCCGCCTTGCTATTGCTGGTAAACCCAAGGGCCATGATTTCGACTATTCCCGGCAAACTGTCGCGGGCCAGATGACACGGCACATGTCGCATACGGGCGGATAGGTGGATTGCTGGCGGCGGACAGGGGGTTTCACACCCCCTGACCCCCGTGGGATATTTGGACCAAAGTGAAGCCAGATTTTAGCTAAATTGTTTGGAATTTGGGCTGGTCACTTCGTCAGGATCAGCTTGCCTGCCCGGGTGATACGCAAGGAATAGACCTGCCCGTGCAGCACGATGCGGGCCTGTGCGCCGCCGTTGGTCAGGGTTTCCGCGTGATGCACGGGAAGTGACTGATCCGGGATGTGAACGCGCGGCGCCTCTGTCAAATCAACATACGCGTTCATCGTGCCACCTCGACCCGGTCGATCAATGCCTCGACAGCGGCTACGGGCAGCATGGTGATCAGCGCCGATTGCAGAACTTCGATCCAGTCTTCAAAGCGCGGGGTCGCTGGCGCGCGATATGCGTCGGTCAATTGCATGGTGAACTCCACCTGTTGAAGGACACCGGGCTGGCCACATTTGGCGTTGCTGGGCTGATGAATAATTTCTGACTATTTTTATCAGCTTTGTCAACCGGATTTCGAAAGGCAAGGATGGAAAAACAAAAAGGGGCAGACGACGCCCCTTTCTTTCATAGATTAAGCGGGCGGGATCAAAACTCGAACGGGTCTGTCACCAGTCTGCGGCCAAGGGTCATTGCATCGGACACATGCACCATCGGGGCTAGGTCCACCTCGGACCCTCCCGCCCTGACCAGCGCCGCCATGCGGGCATAAAGCGCAGGATACTCGCCCATGATGCTGTTTTCACCAGATGCCGCCACACCGTCAATTTCCAACAGATTGCCGCCCATCCGCAGGGCCATCTGGCCAGCGGTGGTGTTCACCTCGATATCCCAGGTTTGCGGCCCGGTCTGGCGCCAGTCGAAATCGGCCGTCACGCCACCTGAAAAGGTCAGGTCCGCCGCAATCGGGGTCTGGCGATTTTCGGGGTATCTCAGGGTCGCGGCGGTCAGATGCACGGGCGCGGGCAGGATTTCGGTCAGGATCGACAGCGCATTGATGCCGGGATCAAACACGCCCATGCCACCGGGCTCGAACACCCAATCCTGCCCTGGATGCCATTTGCGCACATCCTCGCGCCAGGTGATATGCGCGCGGGTCACGGTCTTGCCCGCGAGCCATGTTCTGGCAGGCGCCACCGCATGGGCCATGCGGCTGTGCCATGTGGTATAGAGGGTCAGGCTGTTCACAGCGGCCATGGCGGTCAGGGCGTGCACCTCGGCCAATGTCGCACCGGGCGGCTTTTCCAGCATCACATGGCGCCCGGCGGCCAATGCCGCCTGGGCATAGGCATAGCGCGGCACCGGGGGCACGCAGAGCGAGACCACCGTCACATCGGGGCGCGCGGCGAGAAAGGCGGCGAAATCGGTAAAGGCCTCCACCCCGTCGACTGATCCATTGCGGCTGACCGTCGCCGCCAGATCCCAATCGGGGCTGGCAGCGATGGCGGGGACGTGCTGGTCGATGGCGATCTTGCCGATGCCCACAAGTGCGATCTTCATCAGTGCGAATCCTTGCCGACCGGATTGCCCCGGCTGCCTTGCAGGAAATCAAGGTCGGCGCCGGTATCCGCCCCCATCACATGGCGGTGGTGCAGGAAGGCATAGCCACCAGCGGGGCCCTCATCCCGCGGCGTCCATTTTGCCAGACGAGCAGTAAGTTCGGCCTCGGGAATATCCAGATGCAGGCGGCGGTTCGGCACGTCGAGTTCAATGAAATCACCCGATTGCACCACGGCCAGGGGCCCACCCGCCGCCGCCTCGGGCGAGGTGTGCAGCACCACGGTGCCGTAGGCCGTACCCGACATCCGCGCGTCAGAGATGCGGACCATATCGGTGATGCCTTTGCGCAGCACCTTGGGCGGCAAGCCCATGTTGCCAACCTCGGCCATGCCCGGGTATCCCTTGGGGCCACAGTTTTTCAGGACCATGACGCAGGTCTCGTCGATATCCAACGCCTCGTCGTTGATGCGCGCCTTGTAGTCGTCGATGTCCTCAAACACCACCGCCCGACCCCGGTGCACCAGCAGCGCAGGCGTCGCCGCCGACGGTTTCAGCACAGCCCCCTTCGGCGCAAGATTGCCTTTCAGAACCACTACGCCGCCGGATTGGGTTAGCGCCTTGTCCGCAGGCAAGATCACATCTGGGTTGTGGTTGACCACGTCCTTGACCTGATCCCACGCGGTCTGGCCCGACACGGTAAGGGCATCCTTGTGCAAGACCCCAGCCTCGCCCAGGCGTTTGATCACCACCGGCAGGCCACCGGCATAGAAAAACTCCTCCATCAGGTATTTGCCTGACGGCATCAGATTGACGATGGTGGGAATGTCGCGGCCGCAACGATCCCAATCCTCTAGCGTCAGATCAATGCCAACCCGACCCGCGATGGCCAGCAAGTGGATCACGGCATTGGTACTGCCGCCAATGGCCGCATTGGTGCGGATGGCGTTTTCAAACGCCTCTTTCTTCAGAATGTCCGACGGCTTCAGATCATCCTTGACCATCTGCACGATCCGCCGACCCGTGATCTGCGCCATCACCCGGCGGCGGCTGTCCACCGCAGGAATGGCCGCGTTGCCGGACAGGGCCATGCCCAGAGCCTCGGCCATAGACGCCATGGTCGATGCCGTGCCCATGGTGTTGCACGACCCCGGGGATCGCGACATGCTGGCCTCGGCTTCGACAAACTCTTCCCGCGTCATCTCGCCGGCCTTCACGGCCTCGCTGAATTTCCACAGATGGGTGCCAGACCCCACCCGTTCGTTCTTGAAATACCCGTTCAGCATCGGGCCACCGGTGACCACGATCGACGGAAGGTCGGTTGACGCCGCCGCCATCAGCAGGCTTGGCGTGGTCTTGTCACAGCCGACCATCAACACGCAGCCGTCCATCGGCTGGCCGCGCATCGCTTCTTCCACCGCCATCGCCGCCAAATTGCGAAACATCATGGCTGTGGGGCGGAAGGCGGATTCAGAGGCCGAGAATACGGGCACCTCAACCGGAAAGCCCCCGGCCTCATAGATGCCGTGCTTCACCCGCTGCGCCAGATCATTCAGATGGGCGTTGCAGGGGGTCAGCTCCGACCAGGTGTTCAGGATGCCGATCACCGGGCGACCATCGAACAGATCGGGCGGGAAGCCTTGGTTTTTCATCCAGCCGCGGTGATATATGTTGTCTTTGGACGTACCGCCGAACCATGTTTGCGAGCGCAGTTTGCGGGGCCATTCGGCGGGTTTGAAACTCATCTTTTCCTCACAAGGCTTTGACGGCGACAGCGCCGTCAGTGGCGGGCGCAAAGGCCAGCGGGTTGATCAGGGGCAGGCCAAAGGGGGCGGCCTCGATCTCGAATATATCCCCATCCTTCGTCACGATCCCGTCTGCGACCGACAGGGTGGCGGTGCCAAACATATGCACATGCAGATCGCCGGGTTGGCAGAACAGGTCGTATTTGAAGTGGTGATGTTCCAGGTTGGCATAGGTATGCGACATGTTGGCCTCGCCGGACAGGAAGGGTTTTTCCCACAAGATGCGGCCCCCCCTGCGAATACGGCTGGTGCCGCGAATGTCGGCGGGGGCGTCGCCTACCATAATCTCGGGGCCGAACGACGCCACCCGCAGCTTGGAATGAGCGAGGTAAAGATAGTTCACCCGTTCGGTCACATGGTCGGAAAACTCATTCGCCAAGGCCCAGCCGATGCGGTGCGGGGTGCCATCGGGGCCGATCAGATAGATGCCGGCAACCTCGGGTTCTTCGCCGCCATCCATCGCAAAGCCGGGGGCGGTCAGGGGAGCACCGGGGGCCACCGCTGACGTGCCGTTGCCCTTGTAGAACCACTCGGGCTGCACGCCGACTTGTCCCGGCATGGGACGTCCGCCATCCAGCCCCATCTGGAACATCTTCATCGAATCCGACAGGGTTTCCGCCTGTAGTTTGGAATGCATCGCATCACGCGCCGACGCCGACCCAAGGTGGGTCAGACCGGTGCCGGTAAGGTGCATGTGGGCCGGATCGGGATGTGTGACGGGCAGCGCCAGTCGGCCTGCTGCGGCCAGGCGCGGCAGATCGACAGCCTCACCAAGCCCAAGCGCCGCGATAACGGCGGCAAGGCTGCGGCCTGACGCAATCGCCTCGGACGCCAGCGCATAGGTGCTGGCCGCGCCCTTGACGATGGCAGCTTCAGACCCTTCGCGGGCAACAACCGACAGCGTCCCATCGGGGGACAGGATTTGCGACAACAGCATGGGACGCCTCATTTGTTCTTGTTGTATACGTCGAAAATAACGGCAGCCAGCAGGACCAAGCCCTTGATAACCTGTTGGTAATCAATGCCCACGCCCATGATCGACATGCCGTTGTTCATCACCCCCATGATCAGCGCGCCGACCACGACGCCGATGATCTTGCCGACCCCGCCCGACATCGACGCCCCACCGATAAACACGGCGGCAATCACGTCCAGCTCAAACCCGACCCCTGCCTTGGGGGTGCTGGAGTTTAGGCGCGCGGCCACGATCATGCCCGCAAGGGCGGCCAGAACGCCCATGTTGCAGAAGGTAAAGAACACCAGCCGGTCAGTGCGGATGCCAGAAAGTTTCGCGGCCTTCTCATTGCCGCCAAGCGCATAGATGCGGCGGCCCGTGGTCGTATTTTCTGTGAAGAAGGCATAGAGAACCGTCAACACCGTCAGCACCACCACCACGTTCGGCAGGCCCCGGAAGGACGCGAGTTTCCAGCCGACAAATACCAGTGCGGCAGACACGATCACGTTGCGAATGATGAAGATCGGCATCGGTTCGGGGTCCATGCCGAAGGCCGCGTCGCGGTTGCGCGCCCGCCAGCCGACCAGCACGACAATCGCCGCGGCAATCGCCACCAGCACAACAGCGGTCAGGTTTGGTTTGCCTGACCCCATGATGTCAGGAATGAACCCGGTGGACAGGGCCTGAAACGTCTTGGGGAACGGCCCGATGTTCTGCCCGTTCAGCAACCACAGCGTCAGCCCCCGAAACACCAGCATCCCCGCCAGCGTCACGATGAAGGACGGAATCCGCCAATAGGCGATCCAATACCCCTGCGCAGCACCAATGACGAACCCGACACCAAGGCAGGCCGGGATCACGGCCCAGACCGGCCAATCCATGTTGACCGTCAAGACCGCAGCTACGGCCCCCACGAACCCTGCAACGGACCCGACTGAAAGGTCGATGTGGCCCGCCACAATGACCAGCAGCATCCCCAAAGCCATGATGATGACATAAGAGTTCTGCAAGAACACGTTGGTGATGTTTTGCGCCGACAAGAAATCAATCGGGTTGGGCGGCACTACCTTCAGCACCACGGTGAAAAACACCACAATGGCGACCAATGCCATCAGCATTCCGCTCTCGCGCAGATGCGCGCCCAGATGCGCCCCCATAGTGCTTTGAGGCCCCTTTTGTTCCGCCATCACGCAGCCTTTCCATCGTTTTTGGGTGCGCCCAAAGCGCCCGTGTCTTTCAGGATCATGGCCATGACCCGTTCCTGAGTGGCCTCTGCGCGGGTCAACTCGCCCACAATCCGGCCCTCGTTCATCACATAAATCCTGTCGCACATGCCCAGCAGTTCCGGCATCTCGCTGCTGATCATCACCACTCCGCGCCCTTGGGCCGCAAGGTCGTTCATGATGGCGTAAATCTCGAACTTCGCACCCACGTCGATGCCCCGGGTGGGTTCATCGAGGATCAGAACCTGTGGATCGGTGAACAGCCATTTCGACAGCACCACCTTTTGCTGGTTGCCGCCCGACAGGTTCACCACCTTTTGGAACACCCCCGGCGTGCGGATCGCCATGGCGCTACGATAGCCTTCGGCCACCTGCGCCTCGCGCCGTTTGTCCAGCACGCCGTTCTTGGACACGCCAAACAGGTTGGCCAGCGTCACGTTGCGCACGATGGGTTCATCCAGCACCAGCCCCAAGGCTTTGCGATCCTCGGTCACATAAGACAGCCCCGCCGCAACCGCCTTGGTCACGGTCGAGGTATCGACAACCTTCCCGCCCATCTTGACCTGACCCGAGATGTTGCGACCGTAGGATTTGCCAAACAGGCTCATCGCCAGTTCCGTGCGGCCAGTGCCCATCAGGCCGGCGATGCCAACGATTTCCCCTTTGCGCACGTGGAACGACACATCGCGGATCATCTGGCGGTCTTTTTGTTCCGGGTGCCAGACATTCCAGCCCGACACCTCCATCAGCACTTCGCCGATCTTCGGCTCGCGGTCGGGGTAGCGGTGCGCCATGTCGCGGCCCACCATGTCGCGGATGATGCGGTCTTCGGTGATTTCGGCGCGGGTCAGGGTAGACACCGACGCCCCGTCACGGATGATGGTGATACGGTCGGCCACGCGGTTGATTTCGTTCAGCTTGTGGCTGATCAGAATCGAGGTGATGCCTTGGGCCTTCAACTCTAGCAGCAGGTCTAACAGTTTCTGGCTGTCGTTTTCCTGCAGGGCGGCGGTCGGCTCGTCCAGAATCAGCAGACGCACATCCTTGGCCAAAGCCTTGGCAATTTCGATCAGTTGCTGCTTGCCGACGCCCAGCTTGCCGACTTTGGTGCCGGGGGCCTCATTCAAACCCACCTTGCGCAGCAACGCTTCGGTTTTCTGAAAGGCTTCGGGCCAGTTGATCACGCCATTCTTGGCGACCTCGTTGCCCAGAAACAGGTTTTCGGCAATCGACAACAACGGCACCAGCGCCAGTTCCTGATGGATGATGATGATGCCCCGGGCCTCACTATCACGGATCGATTTGTTGCGCAGCACCTGACCGTCGTACAGGATCTCGCCTTCATAGCTGCCATGGCTGTAAACGCCCGACAACACCTTCATCAGGGTGGATTTGCCGGCACCGTTCTCGCCACAAATCGCGTGAATCTCGCCTGCTTCAACGGTCAGGTTCACGTTGTCCAGCGCGCGCACGCCGGGGAACACTTTGCTTATGCCCCGCATTTCCAGAAGTGTCGCCATGCCTGCCCCCTTCCCCCAGACAAACCCGCCGCCCACGTTGGGGCGGCGGGGTCTTTGATTACTTGATCTGGTCTGCGGTGTAGTAGCCGCTTTCGATCAGCACCTTGTCGATGTCGGCCACGCCAAGCGAGATCGGCTCCAGCAGATACGACGGCACGACTTTGACGCCGTTGTCGTAAGTGGTGGTGTCGTTGATTTCGGGTTCAGACCCGGTCAA
Organism: Rhodobacterales bacterium; assembly: GCA_031398405.1. Taxonomy (GTDB): domain Bacteria; phylum Pseudomonadota; class Alphaproteobacteria; order Rhodobacterales; family Rhodobacteraceae; genus JANNNF01. The sequence goes on from JANNNF010000220.1 coordinate 10,371, forward strand.
CAGCGCATCGACCATCTTGACGGTCACACCGGCCAGCGTGCGGGTGTCTTTGAACACGGTCGAATACTGCTCGCCCGCGATCATTGACTTGACGGACGGCACTTCGGCATCCTGCCCTGTGACGATCGGCATTTTCAGATCGCCCGACCCGTAACCCACGCCTTTGACGGACGACAGGATACCGATGGACAGACCATCGTAGGGCGACAGTGCGCCGTGCAGCGCCTTGTCGCCGTAGTTGGCCGACAGCAGGTTGTCCATGCGGGCCTGGGCCACAGCACCATCCCAACGCAGGGTACCGACCACGTCCATGCCCATCTGACCCGACGGGATCACCACGTCACCGGACGCGATCAGCGGGTCCAGCACCGACATCGCGCCGTTGTAAAAGAAGAACGCGTTGTTGTCGTCCGGGCTGCCGCCGAACAGTTCGACGTTCCACGGCTTGGTGTCGGGGAAGCGTTCTTTCAGGCCAGCAACCAGCGATTCCGCCTGCTGCACGCCGACTTTGAAGTTATCAAAGGTGGCATAGTAATCAACATTGCCGGAATCGCGGATCAGGCGGTCATAGGCGATAACTTTGATGCCCGATGCGGCCGCATTTTCCAGCGCGTTCGACAGCGTGGTGCCATCAACAGCCGCGATTACCAGAACCTTCACACCCTTGGTGATCATATTCTCGACCTGGGCCAACTGGTTAGGAATGTCGTCTTCCGCATACTGAAGATCGACGCTGTACCCTGCTTCGGTGAACTGCTTTACCATCGCATCGCCATCGCCGATCCAGCGGGCCGAGGATTTGGTCGGCATTGAGATGCCGATTGTGCCCTTGTCTTGCGCACTTGCGAAGTGCGGCATGGTCAGCAACGATGCGGCCACACCAAGCGCCAGAAGCGCCCGTCTTGAAAGTGTCATTGTCTTGTCCTCCCCAGAGCCGCCCATGTGCAGGTGCGGCATGATTGGTCAGATCGCACGGACCCTCCTTGGGCCGGGGTGCGACGACGTGAGCGGACGATTGCAATATGCAGCCATATCCGTCAAATGATGATTTGAGACAGATATATGACGAGATGGGTATGTAAATGTCTGCACGTGATGATGACCTTCAGCAACGCGGCCAAAAACTTGCCCATCTGCGGCTGCTGGCGGCAATGGCCGACACAGGCCAGCTTGGTCTTGCTGCCGACCGGATGGGGGTCACGCAGCCCGCGGCATCCCGCCTGTTGGCTGAGGTGGAACGCATCGTTGGACGCCCGGTTCACAGCCGCACAGGGCGCGGGATGGTATTGACCGCCGTGGGTGCGGCCCTCGCACAGCGGGCGCAACGGGTGCAGATGGAACTGCGCGATGCCGCCCGCGATGTGGCGGAAATTGGCAAGGGCGCTGTTGGCCATGTGCGGATCGGGTCTGTGACCGGGCCCGCGCTGGACCGGGTGTTGCCCGCCCTGCGCACCGCGCGCATGGCCTTCCCCAAAATTACGGTCGAGGTGATCGTCGCAACATCTGACATCCTGTGCCAACAACTTCTGGCAGGCCGCATCGACTTTGCCATCGGCCGTCTGCCCGATGGGCCCGAGCGGGAGATGTTTGACGAACATCTGATCGCCCCCGAACCCGTTGCCCTGATGGCGCGGCGCAATCATCCGCTGGACCGCGCGCAGCCGATCAACCCGGAGGATCTGATGGCACATGACTGGGTGATGCCCGGGCCCGATTCATTGCTGGCGCGCTCTGTCCAGGCGCGGCTTCGCGTGCTGGGCCTGCCGGAACCGCAGCAGCGGCTGTCCACTGCCTCATTCTTGCTGACACTGGCCCTGTTGCAGCAATCCAACGCCATTGCCCCCTTGGCGGTTGCCGTGGCCGATGCCTTTACCCGAGCCGCCGACGCGCCGTTTGTGCGTCTGCCGATCGATCTGGGCATTGTCGTCGAACCTTTCGGCCTTGTCACCCGGGCGGCGATGTTGCTGCCCCCGGTGGCGCAACGGCTGGCCGATCTGATCGTGGCAGTGCAGCCTGAAACCACTGGCCCTGAAACCACTGGCAACATGGGCGTGGCTGTGCTGTAGATTGCGGCGACCTTTGCGCGGAACCTTACCATGACCAACCCTTTGGGCAGCTTGCTGTCTGCCCCGCCGCCGACCCAGACCGATGCCCAAATGCTGGACCTTGCCGCCCGCCATTTCGGCCTGACGGGCACCCTCAAACGCCTGACCTCGGAACGCGATCTCAACCTTTTGCTGCGCACGGCGAATGGATCGGGCTATGTGCTGAAGGCGTCCAATCCCGTCGAACCACCGCCCGTGACAGAGTTTCAGACCCTGGCCCTAAAACACATCGCCCATACCGCCCCGGATCTGCCCGTGCCCCGCGTGATGCTCACGCAGGACGGCAGCAGCGCGCTGCCCCTGCCCGCTGGCGGCGTGTTCAGGGTGCTGAGCTATCTGGAGGGCACGCCTTTGCATCTGGCCCCCCGCAGTAACGCGCAACGCCGCGCCATAGGGGCCGCACAAGCCGCGCTGGCCCGGGCGCTGCAGAATTTCAACCACCCCGCCGCCGATCATATCCTGCTGTGGGACATCAAGAATGCCGCGAACCTGCGCCCCTTGCTGCCTGCCATAGCCGACCCGGGTCAACGCGCCACAGCCACCGCATTTCTTGACCGTTTCGATGCGGTCATCGCCCCTGCCCTTGCGCGGATGCCGCTACAGGTCGTCCATTCCGACATGAACCCGCATAACGTGCTGGTGAACCCGGCCAACCCCGACCACATTGCCGGGATCATCGACTTTGGCGATATGGTCCGAACCCCGCGCGTTTGCGATGTCGCGGTGGCTGCGTCCT
>JANNNF010000261.1:0-2380 GCA_031398405.1 Rhodobacterales bacterium
GCCGGGTGGACGGTGCATGTGCTGCTGGACACCGCCCCGTTGCGCGCGCAGGCCCGGTTGGCGCTGACGGTCCTGATCCTGTTGCTGGGGGTCGGGGGGTCGGTCATGGCGATGATCTGGCAGCGTCGCGCGCGGCTGGCCGAACGGCTTGCCCTGCAAGAGGACGCAAAGGTGCAGCTTGAACGGCGGGTCGAGGCGCGCACCGCCGATCTGGCGCGTGTCAACCACCAGATCGAAACCGAGGTGGCCGAACGGCGGCTGACCGAGGCCGAACTGCGCCGCACACAGGCCGATCTGGTGCAGGCGGGCAAACTGGCCGCCCTCGGCCAGATGTCGGCGGCACTAAGCCACGAGATCAACCAACCGCTGGCGGCGGCGCGCAACTATGCCGACAGCGCCACGATCCTGCTGGACCGGGGCGATACGGGCCGCGCGCGCGAAAACGTGACGCAGATCGTGGCGCTGATCGACCGGATGGCGGCCATCGCGCGGCACCTGCGGAATGTCGCCCGCAAGCCGGATGCGCCGTTGCAGGACGTCGATCTGGCCGCCGCTCTGGCCGAGGCGGTGCAGGTGGCGGGGGTTCGGCTGACCGCTGCCGGGGTCGAGGCGGGGTTCGATCTGGACCCGGACCTGCCTTTGGTCCGGGCGGGTCCGGTGCGGTTGCAGCAGGTGCTGTTGAACATGCTGTCGAATGCTTGCGACGCAATGGAATCGGCCCCCCTGCGCCGGATCGAGGTTTCGGGCCGCGCTGAAGGCGGTCGGGTGATGTTGTCGGTGCGCGACCACGGGCCGGGGGTGGCGGCGGCGATCGCCGACCGGATTTTCGACCCGTTCTTTACGACCAAGCGGGTGGGGTCGGGTCTGGGTCTGGGCCTGTCGATTTCCTATAACATCATGAAGGATTTTGGCGGCGATCTGTCGGTGGCCAATGCCGCGGATGGCGGGGCGGTGTTCACAGTTGATCTGGGTGTGGCATCGTTGCGGGCAGAGGCTGCGGAATGATGCCGGGGCGCGTGTTGCTGGTGGATGATGACGCGCAGATGCGGGCATCGAGTGTGCAGGCGCTGGAACTGGCCGGGCTGGCGGTAACGGGGTTTGCGTCTGCCGAGGATGTTCTGGACCATGCGGGGCCTGGGCTGAACGGGGTGGTGGTCAGTGACATCCGGATGCCGGGGATGGACGGCATGACCCTGTTGCAACGCCTGCGCGACCGGGATGCCGATCTGCCAGTCATCCTGATCACCGGCCATGCCGAGGTGCAACTGGCGGTCGAGGCGATGCGGCGCGGGGCCTATGATTTCATTGAAAAACCCTTTGTTGCGGCCAGTCTGATCACCGTGTTGCGCCGGGCGATGGATCACCGCGCACTGGTGCTGGACAACCGCCGCCTGCGGGCTGCGGCTGGCCAGAAAGACGATCTGGAGGCACGGCTGCCGGGACGGTCGCCGGCGATGATCGATCTGCGCTATCGGTTAAGGGCGATTGGCGCGTCGGAGGCTGATGCGCTGATCATCGGGCCAGTGGGGGCCGGCAAAGAGGTGGTGGCGCGGGCGATGCACGATCTGTCGCAGCGGCAGGCCAAGCCCTTTGTCGCGGTGAACTGCGCGGCCCTGCCTGCGGCGTTGATAGAGTCTGAATTGTTCGGGCATGAAATGGGGGCCTTTGCCGGGGCTGTGCGGGCGCGCTTTGGGCGGTTTGAACATGCGCGCGGTGGGACTGTCTTGCTGGACGAGGTTGGACAGATGCCGCTGGATGTACAGGCCAAGCTGCTGCGGGTGTTGCAGGACCGGGTGATCACGCGGTTGGGGTCCAATGAGGCGATCCCGCTGGATGTGCGGTTCATTGCGACCTCAAAGACTGATCTGGCTGCGGATGTGGCGCGCGGGGCGTTCCGCGAGGATTTGTACTGGCGATTGAATGTCGCCCTGATCCGCGTGCCGCCGCTGGCGTCACGACGGGAGGACATCCCGCTGTTGTTCCTGCAGCTGGTGCGCGAGGCGGCGGCCCGCCATTCTGCCCCCGACCGCGCGCCCGAGCCTGAAATGCTGGCCGATCTTGCGGGCCGCGATTGGCCCGGCAACGTGCGCGAATTGCGCAATGCCGCCGACCGGTTCGTGCTGGGGCTGGACTGGATGCCGGGGGCGACGGGGCCGGATGCGCCGCGTTTGGCCGACCGGGTGGCGGGATTTGAACGGTCTGTCATTGCGGGGGCGATTGCAGCGCATGGCGGGCATTTGCGGCGGGTGTATGAGCAGTTGGGCGTGTCGCGCAAGACGCTGTACGAGAAGATGCTGAAGCATGGGTTGGACCGGCGGTTGGTTGAGGACGAGGAGTAGGGATGCTTGGCTGGTCGGGGGGGGGGGGGGGGGGGGGGGGG
>JANNNF010000263.1:0-7599 GCA_031398405.1 Rhodobacterales bacterium
GCCGGGTGGAACATGGATGCCGCATAGGTCGCAAGCCCTGCGATCACCAGACCAAGGGCAAAGCGCAGCCGGGACGACACACCCCTGGTATTTTGCTTGGTGACTTTGGCGTAATCATCTGCAAAACCAATGACACCAAAGGCCAGCGTCACCAAAATGACGATCCAGACATAAGGGTTGTCCAGCCGTGCCCACATCAGGGTCGATACCATCAGCGCAGACAAGATCAGCAGGCCGCCCATCGTGGGGGTGCCTGCCTTGGCAAAGTGGCTGGCCGGGCCGTCATCACGGATCGGCTGACCCTTTCCTTGCTTGCGGCGCAACAGGTCGATCAGCGGGCGACCGAACAAAAATCCAAAGATCAGCGCCGTCGCAAACGCCCCGCCTGCCCGGAAGGTGATGTAACGGAACAGGTTGAAGGCATCGCCCCCGTCGGAAAACTCGGTCAGCCAGTACAACATCTACGCAGTTCCTTCGATTGGCGCAGGGCCTTGCCCCATTTTGCGCAGGGCGTCAACGACAAGGCTGACCTTGATGCCCTTCGACCCCTTCACCAGCACAATATCGCCTGCATCAATCAGGCTGCGGGCGCGGGGCACAAGCTCTGTCGCCGCCTCCACCCATTCCCCCCGCTGCGCGCGCGGCAAGGCCAGCCACAGCGCGTGCATCCGGGGGCCGACACAGTGGATCACGCCGATGGTGGACAACAGGGGGTGTTGCGCAACCGCCTGATGCAGGGTCAACTCGGTTGGCCCCAGTTCCAGCATGTCGCCCAAAATGGCAATGCGCCGCCCGTTGCCGATGCGGCCAACGCCGTGATGCGGCTGCGCTGCGATCAGTACATCCAGACTGGCGGCAAGCGAGGCTGGGTTGGCATTGAAAGCATCGTCGATCAGGTCAAAGAACGTCTCGTCCACCCGGTCCAGCAAGATACGTTCGCGCGTGCCCCGGCCCGCAGGGGGCACCCACGATCCGATATCACAGGCAGCGATGGTTGGATCACACCCAAGCGCATCGGCGACGGCCAGTGCCCCCAGCCCGTTCAGCGCAAAGTGCCGCCCTGGGGATCGGACCTTGAACAGGAACGCCTGCCCCACCCGCATAGCCTGCACAACAGTCGCCTCGGCAGTCAGTGTAGCGCTGGTCAAGCGATAGTCGGCATCAGGGGCAGTACCGAACAGAACCTGCCGCGCGCCGGTCGCATATGCCTTGGCTCTCAGGATCGGCGTGACAGCCAGATCGGCGGGCAACACGGCCACGCCACCGGGCAGCAATCCGTCGATGATCGCGGCCTTTTCATGGGCGATACCATCGAGGTTCTCAAACGCCTCAAGATGCGCGGGCGACACGATAGTGATCAGCGCCACGTGCAGTTGCGCCATTTGTGCCAAAGGGGCAATTTCACCGGGATGGTTCATCCCGATCTCTATCACGGCGAAATCCAGGTCCACCGGCATCCGCGCGAGGGTCAGCGGCACGCCCCAGTGGTTGTTGTAACTCGCCTCGGCGGCATGGACGCGGCCTTGGCCCCCCAGAATGGCGCGCAACATTTCCTTGGTCGAGGTTTTGCCAACTGACCCTGTAACTCCCACGACGCGTGCCTTGGTGCGGGCACGGGCAAAGCGGCCCAGATCCTCAAGGCCGCGCAGCACGTCAGGCACAATCAGAAGCGGAGCATCGGGTGCCACGCCATCAGGGCGGTGCGATACAAGGGCGGCGGCTGCCCCCATGGCCAGGGCTTGGCCCACAAAATCATGGCCATCACGCACATCGGTCAGCGCCACAAACAAATCGCCGGGCTGCAAGGTGCGGGTGTCGATTGACACGCCGCTGGCCTGCCAATCGGAAGTCGTCTGACCGCCTGTCGCGGACACAGCATCGGATGATTTCCACAGCATCAGATCACCCCATCCAGGGCGGCCACCGCCACGCTTGCCTGTTCCACATCGTCAAACGGATAGATATCACCCTTGATGACCTGCCCTGTCTCATGCCCCTTGCCCGCCACCAGCACGGCGTCGCCCGGCAAGGCGGCATCCACGGCGCGCAAGATCGCCTCGGCTCGGTCGCCCACGTTGTGAGCATCGGGGCAGGCCCCCATCACCTGCGCGCGGATATCGGCGGGGTCTTCCGACCGGGGGTTGTCATCGGTTACATACAGCACATCGGCATTGTCACGAGCGGCGGCCCCCATCAGGGGGCGTTTGGTACGGTCGCGGTCGCCGCCCGCGCCGAACACCACGATCACCCGGCCCATCACATGCGGACGCAGGGCGCGCAGGGCGGTTTCCAACGCGTCCGGGGTATGGGCGTAATCGACGAACACCGCAGCCCCGTTGCGCCGGGTGGCGGCGAGTTGCATCCGGCCCCGCACCCCAGTCAACCTAGGCAGCACGGCAAACACCCGGGCGGCGTCTTCACCCGCTGCAATCACAAGGCCAGCGGCCACAGCGACATTCTCGGCCTGGAAACCGCCGATCAGGTTCAGCCGAACCTGATGCGACTGGCCCTGCCACGAAAACCGCAAATCCTGCCCCGTGGCATCATAGCGTTGGTTCAGCAGCTGCAGATCGGCCCCATCCCCATGTCCCACCGTGAGACACCGCAGACCCCGCGCTTGTGCAAGGCTGGCAAGCTCTGGCCCGCGCGCGCCGTTCAGGTTGATCACCGCCACGCCCTCTTGCGGCAAGGCGCGGGTGAACAAGGCGGACTTGGCCTCAAAATACGCGTCCATCGTGTGGTGATAATCCAGATGGTCCTGCGTCAGGTTTGTAAAGCCCGCAGCGACCAGCCGCACCCCATCCATCCGGCGCTGGTCCAGCCCATGCGACGAGGCCTCCATCGCGGCATGTGTCACCCCTGCCCCGGCGGCGGCGGCCAGCATCGCGTGCAGGGTGATAGGATCGGGCGTGGTGTGGGCGGACGGGGCGGCCCAAGCGCCTTCTACCCCGGTGGTGCCAATGTTGATGGCCTCATGCCCAAGCGCCATCCAGATTTGCCGGGTGAAGGTCGCGACAGAAGTTTTGCCATTGGTGCCGGTGACAGCCACCATCGTTTCAGGCTGCGTGCCAAACCACAGGGCGGCGGCGTAAGCCAACGCTTCACGCGCGTCTTCTGCCACGATCAGGGCAGCGTCAGTGTCGGCCAGCACATCAGCGGCCAGCCGCGCGCCAGCGGCATCGGTCAGAATGGCCGCGGCCCCTTGTGCAAGGGCGGTGGCGATAAAGCTGGCTCCATGGACACGGGCACCGGGCAAGGCTGCAAACAGCATCCCCGCCCGCACGGCGCGGCTGTCAACCGTCAGGCCAGACAGTGCCGGGTCGCGGTCGCGCCCATTGCCCGGCCGGGCGGTCAGGCCCAGATCAGATAACCGCTTTGCCCGACCTGCCGCTGTGTTCGCCATTGACCCCGCCCCTTACTGTTTGACGGCTGTTATCGCATCCACAGGGGGGGGTTCAACCACTGGTGCCATCCCCATCAACGGGGCGACGCGGCGGATAATCTCGGCTGCCACCGGAACGGCGGTCCAGCCAGCCGTGCGGCGTGGCTTTGGCCCCGAAGTTTCCACGGGTTCATCCAGCGTGACGATCAGCACATATTTCGGGTCACTGGCCGGAAACATCGAGGCAAAAGTGTTCACCACCTTATCCTTGTAATAGCCGCCGCCTGGTTTTGGCTTGTCAGCAGTGCCGGTTTTGCCCGACACCTCATAGCCCGGCACCTCGCCCAGACTGGCGGTGCCGTTCGTCACCACCCGCCGCAACATGGCCACGGCATTGTGTGCAGACTCTTCGCGCATCACGCGGGTGCCGGTGGTCGGGCCTTCGCGCTTTATCAATGTTGGCTTGATCACCATCCCGCCATTGGCAATCGCCGCATAGGCCACGGCAAGGTTCAGCGGGCTGGACGAAATCCCATGCCCGAAGGATGCCGTCACCGTCACGATGTCAGGCCATTTCTTGGGGCGCAGCGGTTTGGCACCGGGTGCCTCGATCAGCTCAATCGGCGATGCCGTGAGCAGGCCAAGTGATTGTAAAAACGCCTGCTGCCGCAAGCCCCCGATCATCAAGGCCACGTGGCCGGTGCCTATGTTGGATGACACCTCGATCACTTCGGACAGGGTTTTGGTAGGACCGTAGTTATGCCCCTCGAATTCACCAATCCGTTTGCGCCCTATCACCAGACTGCGGGTGTCAATCGGGGTGTCGGGGGTGGCAAGACCAAGGTCCATGGCTTGGGCTGCGGCGAAAATCTTGTAGGTGGACCCCAGTTCATACAGACCCTGCACCGCCCGGTTGAACAGCGGGCTGTCGCCGGGATCGGCCCCTTTTGCAATAAGCGGGGTGGGGCGGTCATTGGGGTCAAACGCGGGCAAAGACGCCATGCTGAGAATCTCGCCGGTGTTCACATCCAGCAAGATCGCCGCCGCCCCCTTGGCGTTCATCATCATCATGCCTGCGCCCAGCACGTCTTCCACTGTCGCCTGCAAGGTCAGATCAATCGACAGCGCCATCGGGGTGTCGCCCTGTGACGGGTCGCGCAGCCGCGCATCCATTGCCTTTTCAACACCTGCCGTACCAATTACCTCAGCCGAGTTCACCCCCTTCGGCCCCAAAGGACGCGCCGCCAAGGATATGCGCCGCAAGCTGACCGTTGGGGTAAAGCCGCATCTCACGCGGGCCGAACAACAACCCCGGATCGCCGATGTCATGTACGCTTTGCATCTGCTCGGGCGACAACACCTTGCGCACCCACATGAAACTGCGCCCGTCGGTAAAGCGGCGCAGCAGATCTTCTTCCTTCAACTCGGGGAAGATCAACGCCAGTTGATGCGCGGCGCGCGCGGGATCAACCATGTCCTTGGGCTGCGCGTAAAGCGAACTGGTGGTCATGTTGGTGGCCAGGATCCGGCCATTGCGGTCGGTGATATCGGCGCGCTGCGCTGTGATTTCCGCGCCGGGGGCTGACGCGAGCGGCTCCATCGGTTCGGATGCGGCCAGCAGGCCCATCCGCGCGCCGATGGTGGAAAAAACGACGAAAAACCCGAACGCCAGCACCAGCAGCCGAAACTCTGCCCGCCCGCGCGCACGGTCGCGGAGCACCTCGTGGCGCAGGCGCAGGTTTTCACGCTCAATACTGTCGGGGTTTTCGCCCTTCTGGCGGGCGGAAAGAATACGGGCCAGCGGGCGCAGCGGGGTGCGGGTCACAGGTCATTCTCCACACTGGTGCCCTGCACATCAACGGGCATGGTGATTTCGGGCAGCGTCGGCGCGGGGTAGGTAATGGAGGACGGTTGGGCAAACTGACCTGGTTCCAGCGGCAAAAGCCCTAGACGGTCAAAATTCAGCCCAGCCAGTTCGCGCAGCCGGTCGGGGCGGTTCAGATAGGCCCATTCGGCGCGCTGCACGGCCAAAGCCTCTCGCAGGCCCGCGATGGATTGTTGCAGCGACTTCACCTCTTTCAGCGCGGTCTGGGTCGCGTAATTCTCGCGGTACGCCCAAAAGCCGAGGGCAATGACCACAAGAAAGGTCAGGACATAGATCACGGGGCGCATATCAGCGGCGTCCTTTCGTAGGGGAAGATTTGGTCGAGAGGGGGGGTCTGGTATAACTGCTTTTGCCGCCATGGGTTTTGGCAAATTGCGGCACGGCAAGATCAGTGTCGTCCAGCGGTGCTGCGGGCACGTCGGTGCGGGTGGCAATGCGCAGCTTGGCCGACCGCGCACGGGGGTTTTCTGCCAATTCCTGTTCATCCGGGCCAATCGCGCGCTTGTTCACCAGCGTAAAGCGCGCTGTGGTATCGGCGCGGGCGGGGGCATAGCGGTTGGTGTTGGCCTCAGCCCCGGACGCCAGTTGCAGATAGCGTTTGACGATGCGGTCTTCCAGACTGTGAAAGGTTACGACCGCCAACACGCCCCCCGGTTTCAGCGCGCGTTCGGCTGCTGCCAGCCCCGCCGTCAGTTCGGCAAATTCCTCATTCACCGCGATGCGCAGCGCCTGAAAACTGCGGGTCGCCGGGTGACTTTGCCCCGGTTTCGGGCGCGGCAGACATTTGGCGATGATCTCGGCCAGCCGCAAAGTGGTGGTGATCGGCTCTTCTGCCCGTGCGGCCACAATGCTGCGGGCGATGCGGCGTGAGGCGTGTTCCTCACCGTACAAATACAGAATATCGGCCAGATGCGCTTCATCGCATGTGTTGACCAGATCGGCGGCGCTGTCGCCAGACTGGCTCATCCGCATATCCAGCGGGCCGTCCTTCATGAAAGAAAACCCCCGCGCGGCTTGGTCGATCTGCATGGATGAAACGCCAAGGTCCAGCACGACACCGTCCAGCGGAGTATCGGTATAGGTATCCAGCAGCGAAAACGTGCCCTGCACCAGCCGCAAGCGGTCGCCATACTCGGGCACCCATCCGGCAGCCATATCCAGCGCCAGCGGGTCACGGTCCACCCCGATCACGGTCGCAGCGCCTGCTTCCAGCAACCCGCGCGTATAACCGCCCGCGCCAAACGTGCCGTCCAGCCACAGGCCCGACACGGGGGTTACGGCGGCCAGAATGGGGCGCAGCAAAACAGGGGTATGGGGGGCGCGGTCGGCGTCAGCGATCAGGGGGCGTTCGGGGCGTTTCGGGCGTTTCGATTGGGCCATATCAGCCCGCCCGTTTGTGCCTGCCGACCAGCGCCAGCGGGTCGATGCCGTCATCCTCGTCGTCTTCTGCCAGTTCGGCATCGTAGACTTCACGGCGGAACAAGCGGAAACGGTTGGTGAAACCGGCAAAGGCGGCCTCGCCACCCGCCCCCAGATCATCGCCGAGGAAACCCATCTTTTCGCGCACCCGAGGCGGCAGCACGATGCGGCCATCGGGTTCAATTTCAACCATGGCAGACCGGCTGATCAGATCGCGCTCTGCCCGGATGCGGTCTGGCGACCCCAGTTCCATTGCCTCGATCTGGGCGGAAAGGGCATCAGCCCCGGCCTTGGAATAACACTCGACAAAGTTCCGGGATTTGCCGCCATAGACCATGTACAGCCGGGGGCGGGGAAAGTCGGCGCTGGCAGGATCGTCAGCTTCCAGAACACGGCGGAAGGCTGCCGGGATAGAGACCCGCGCCTTGCTGTCTACCTTTTGGTAGAACTCGCCTCTGAACGCCTCAGACATTTGCCAATCGGCCCTTCAAGTTACTTGCCAAAACCACCCCTTAGAACGAAAATAGGCGGATCGAGCGGCTGCCACTGCCCGATCCGCCTTCTGTCCCATCGCTGGGCGTCCTCTGCGCGTGCCACCTGGGGGAGATGTCTGCTCGCCCGCGCCGTGGATCTCGTCGTCTAATTCTGAAATGGGCTGCCTGTATGAGCCTGCCTTATCGCCTTGTTCGGGGTCTTGATGCTGCCCCAGCGTTTTTGTTTTGCCCGTTTCAGTCTTCGTGAGAAAAGGAATGGCATGGGATTTCGTGGGAGGCAATGGAAATCTTTGGGCAGTGACGACCACATCTTGTCCAGCGACCTGCCCAAATCGCGTATTTTGTGTGGATAACTTTGCTCACAAAGCAATCTCTAGCGATCACGGCGCTGTGAGCATCTAGATATGGTGGCGTGATTC
>JANNNF010000294.1:0-3852 GCA_031398405.1 Rhodobacterales bacterium
TCGCATGGGCGGCGGGCGAGGTGATCTGCCTTGATGTGTCCAGCATGGTGGCACGGGCATCGGCGCAGGGCCTGTTCCTGTGGGCGCGTTAAGGTTCTTTCTGATCGCGGGTGAACCGTCGGGCGACCGTCTGGGGGCCGCTCTGATGGCGGGCTTGCGCGCGCTGTCACCGGGGGTGGAGTTTGCCGGGGTCGGTGGCCCGCTGATGCAGGCGAGCGGCTTGCACAGCCTGTTCCCGATGGAGGAGCTGTCGGTGATGGGCATCGCCGAGGTGCTGCCCAAATACTTCGCCCTCAAACGTCGCATTGCCGAAGCTGCCAACGCGGCCCTTGCCAGCAACCCCGCCGCCCTGATCACCATCGACAGCCCTGATTTCTGCCTGCGGGTGGCGGCTTTGGTCAAGGCAGCGCGCCCCGACCTGCGCACCATCCACTACGTCGCCCCGTCGGTCTGGGCGTGGCGACCCGGGCGGGCGGCGAAAATGGCGCGGGTGATCGACCATGTGCTGGCCCTGCTGCCGTTCGAGCCGCCTTATATGACCGCCCATGGCATGACCTGCGATTTCGTCGGCCACCCGGTGGTGGCCGAACCCTTGGCATCACCACAGGAAATGGCCCTGATGGCAGGCACTGGCCCGCTGATTCTGGCCCTGCCCGGGTCGCGTAAAGCCGAGGTGACGCGCCTTGCCCCGGTGATTGGCGCTGTGCTGGCGCAGGTGAAATCAGCGCATCCTTTGGCTCGGGTGGTTCTGCCCACTGTGCGGGGCGTGGCGGGGCTGGTGCGCGATGTGTCCAGCGATTGGCCGATTGCACCGATGATCATCGAGGATGCCGCCCTGAAACGCGCCGCATTTGCCGCCGCAGATGTGGCGATTGCGGCCTCTGGCACGGTGTCGCTGGAACTTGCCGCGAACGGCTGCCCTATGGTTATTGCCTATGACATGCACCCCCTGACGCTGTGGTTGATGCGCAGGGCGGCGCTGATTGACACGGTGACGCTGGTCAATCTGGTGGCAGAAACCCGCGTGGTGCCCGAATTTATTGGCGACCGCTGCACGCCTGACCTGATTGCACCTGCGGTTTTGGGGCTGCTGGCAGACGGTTCAGCGCAGACGGCGGCGATGCAATTGACGATGGACCGCTTGGGGCAGGGTAGAGAGCCACCGGGCTTGCGTGCCGCGCGGTCCGTTTTCGCCCATCTCTGAAGCCCAGCTGCTTGCACAGGCGGCGTGAGGCAAACTGATGAATAAATCATGAAGATAATGATGGTAAGTCATTGTAATAAAATAGGTATTTTTCCGTCCCAGCTCGGGACAGTCTCAGTGCCCTCGCCAAATCCACCCGCCGCCCAACACCCGACTCCCCTCCGGCGCATAGAACACACAGGCCTGCCCTGCAGAAATCCCATCCTCTGGGGCAAGCAACTCCACCTCAGCCTCAACAGCCGAAATGGGCCGCAGAATCGCTGGTGCCGGAGGCCGAGTTGACCGCACCTTCACATGAACCGACCACTCCGCTCGGCTGTCCAGCGGGGTATCCCCCAGCCAGTTAATCTCACGCAGCGGCACCACCCGGGTCGAAAGCGCCTCTTTCGGCCCCACAACCACCCGACGCAGATCGGGGTCCAGCCGCACCACATACAAAGGATCTCCCAAACCCCCGATCCCCAAACCCTTGCGCGGCCCGATGGTGTAGTGGATCACGCCACGGTGCTGGCCCAGCACCGTGCCCGACAGATCAACAATATTACCGGGTTCCACCGACCCGGGGCGCAGCTTTTCAATCACCGCTGCATAATTGCCGTTGGGCACAAAGCAGATATCCTGACTGTCAGGCTTGTCAGCCACCCCCAAACCGTACTTCACCGCCAACGCCCGGGTATCTGCCTTGGACACCAGATGCCCTAAAGGAAAGCGCAGATAGGCCAACTGGTCGGGCTTGGTGGAAAACAGGAAATAGCTTTGATCCCGCGCCGTATCGGCCGCCATATGCAGTTCCGGCCCGGCCAGCCCCATCTTGCGCTGAATGTAATGCCCCGTCGCCATGCAGTCGGCGTCCAGATCGCGGGCCGTGGCCAGCAAATCCTTGAATTTGACGCGTTCGTTGCAACGGATGCACGGCACAGGGGTCGCGCCAGCAAGGTAGGCGTCTGCGAATTCGTCAATCACGGCTTCGCGAAAGGTGTTTTCATAATCCAGCACATAATGCGGGAAGCCCATTGTATCGGCCACCCGGCGGGCATCGTGAATGTCACGTCCCGCGCAGCAGGCCCCTTTTTTCGCCAGCGCCGCCCCGTGGTCGTACAATTGCAAGGTAACGCCGACCACATCATAGCCTTCGTCCTTCAGCACCGCCGCCACGACCGAACTGTCCACGCCGCCCGACATCGCCACCACCACGCGAGTCTGCGATGGTGGCTTTGCAACACCAAGCGAGTTCAGCGGGTGATCCAGTGGCATGATATTGTCCGGAATGTGTGTTTTGCCCTGCAATATATGAAAATGCGACATACTCTCAACCCCTCGTTTCAGCTTTGATTAATTGTGCTGCGTCAAGGTGGCGCAAAGGAATACCTGATTGGCGATAGGAAATCATATGTACCTCAAGCGTGTTGACGGGCCACGGCAGGTCAGCTTGCCCGATGGCACCACCCTGACCCGCGCCGATCTGCCACCCGCAGACACCCGCCGCTGGGTCGCAAGCCGCAAGGCTGTGGTGGTCAAGGCTGTGCTGTACGGGCTTATCTCTCAGACAGAGGCGCTTGAACGTTATGATCTGTCAGAGGAGGAGTTTGCCCTTTGGCGCGACGCCATTGCCACCCATGGCGAGAAAGCCTTGAAAGTGACAGCCATCCAGAAGTATAGACAACTGTAAGTTGTTTTTTACTTGCGCTCGAAGAGAGTAACCCCGCATTAACCATTGACCCGCAATGTCGTTAACAACGAAGCCCTGAAGCGGAGATTACGGATGCGGATTCTACTGGTAGAGGATGACCCCACCACCTCACGCAGCATTGAACTGATGCTGACCCATGCCAACCTGAACGTCTATTGTACGGACCTTGGGGAAGATGGTGTCGATCTGGCAAAGCTCTATGATTACGACCTTATTTTGCTGGATTTGCAGCTGCCTGACATGAGTGGGCATGAGGTTCTGCGCCAGATCAGACTGGCGAGGGTCGATACGCCGATCCTGATTTTGTCTGGGTCGGACGATACTGAAAACAAGCTGAAGGGATTCGGTTTTGGCGCGGATGATTACCTGACCAAACCGTTTCACCGCGAAGAACTGGTGGCTCGTATTCACGCGATTATCCGCCGCTCCAAAGGCCACAGCCAATCGGTGATAAAGACCGGGACGGTTGCGGTCAATCTGGATGCAAAGACCGTCGATGTCGGCGGCAAGACCGTGCATCTGACCGGCAAGGAATATCAGATGCTGGAACTGCTTAGCCTGCGCAAGGGCACCACGCTGACCAAGGAAATGTTTCTGAACCACCTTTACGGCGGCATGGATGAACCCGAATTGAAAATCATCGACGTGTTCATTTGCAAATTGCGCAAAAAGCTGGCCGAGGCGACAGCGGGTGCAAACTATATCGAAACTGTCTGGGGCCGTGGCTACGTTCTGCGCGAACCAATGCCGGTTGAGGCGCAGCGCCGATTTGCCGCCTCTGCCTGACAAGGCACCCCTAGACCTTCGCGCGGCTGCCGCCTAAACCTTGACCAATCTGGGCGGAGGCAGCGATGAGCGGCGACATAGAGGTTGACCATTTGACGCTTGCGCAGGCGCGCGAAGAACTCGCGCGGCTTCAGGTTCTGATTGCAGAAGCAAACCGCGCTTATCACGGCAC
>JANNNF010000304.1:0-2578 GCA_031398405.1 Rhodobacterales bacterium
CACAGTGGAACCCGAGCGGATGGAGGAAGTGCTGTTTGGCCGCGAAACTATTGACCGCGGCGTTGAACCCGGGCTGTTGGAACAGGCACATGGGGGGGTGGTCTACTTTGACGAAGTCGCTGATATGCCGTTGGGTACACAAGGAAAAATCCTGCGGGTGCTGACCGAACAGCAATTCACCCGGGCCGGCGGGTCAGACAAAGTGCGCGTCGACCTGCGGGTGATTTCATCCACAACGCGGGATTTGCGCACCGAAATCGGTGCGGGGCGTTTCCGGCAGGAGCTTTATGACCGGCTGAACGTGGTACCGATTCCGGTGCCCAGCCTCGAGGAACGCCGTGAGGATATTCCCGAGTTGACCCGCCATTTCGTCGATTGGTTCCACCGCACCCAGGGCCTGCCGGTGCGCATTCTGTCAACCGAGGCCGAGGCTATGCTGCAAACCATTCAATGGCCTGGAAACATTCGGCAATTGCGCAACGTGATTGAACGAGTGCTGATTTTGGGTGAACCATCGGGCGCGATTGAACCGCGCGAACTGCCGGGCAATGAGGCAAATACCGAAGGGGAAGGCCGCATGATCCTTGGCGGTGCAATGGCGACCTTGCCGCTGCGCGAGGCGCGGGAACTGTTTGAGCGGGAGTATTTGCTGACCCAGATCAATCGTTTTGGCGGCAACATCAGCCGCACCGCCAATTTCGTCGGGATGGAACGATCCGCCTTACACCGCAAACTGAAATCTTTGGGCGTTGTTACAACCGCCAAAAGTGGTGGGCGCACAGCCCATCTGGAGGATGATGAAGACGAGGAATGACCTCGTCGATTGACCTTCACGACCCCATCTGCGATTGAGCACTCTGTAACGACTGCGTGAGGCCGGCATGAAGGTGATCATCTGTGGCGCGGGGCAGGTCGGCTGGCAAATCGCACGGCACCTTTCGGGCGAACGCAACGACGTGACGGTAGTTGACGTGAACCCAGATCTGGTACGACGAGCGACGGAAACGCTGGATGTTCAAGGGGTTGTGGGCTTTGCTTCATACCCGGATGTGCTGGCCCGGGCCGGTGCACGGGATGCGGACATGATCATTGCTGCCACCCATTCGGACGAGGTGAACATGGTCACTTGCGAAGTGGCCCATGCGATTTTCAATATAACCCGCAAGGTCGCGCGTATCCGGTCACAAAACTATCTGGACCCGCAATACGTTGACATGTTCCGCAGCCGCAACCTGCCCATCGACGTGATCATCAGCCCTGAGCGCGAGGTGGCCGAGGCCGCGCTGCAGCGGCTTGCGGCCCCCGCGACCTTTGATACCGAGTTGTTCATGAATGGCCGCGCGCAGTTGTTAGGCATAGCACTGGATGAGGATTGCCCGGTTCTGAACACCCCCTTGCGGCAATTAAACGAACTTTTTTCAACCCTGCGCGCCATTGTTGTGGGGGTGCGCCGCGAGGACCGGCTGTTTGCGCCCGAACCCGGCGATCAACTGCTGGCGGGCGATCAGATCTATGTGTTCACCCACATCGAGGATGTGAACCGTGCCCTTGAGATATTTGGCAAAAAAACCAAAAAGCAAGAGCGGATCGTGATCATCGGGGCGGGCAACGTGGGTCTTGGTGTGGCATTGGCACTGGAGGCCCGGACCGACCGAGTGCGCGCCAAGCTTATAGAAAAAGACCGCGCTGTGGCCGAACAGGCGGCCGATGCGCTGCAAAGCACCATCGTTCTGCACGGTGACGGTATGGATATGGACCTGCTGATGGAGGCCGCGATTGATCGGGCCGATGCAGTGCTGGTGGTGACGGATGATGACAAGACCAACCTGCTGGTCGCCGTGCGCGCCAAGCAGGCGGGCTGTCCCATGGCGATTGCGTTGGTCAACGATCCGACGCTGGCCCCTTTGATGGGGCCGCTGGATATTGACGCCTATATCAACCCGCGCGCCACCACGGTCAGTTCCATCCTGCGCCATATCCGCCATGGCCGGGTGCGGGCGATCTATTCTATCGGTGACGCCGAGGCCGAGGTGATTGAGGCGCAGGTGTTGTCCACCTCGCCCTTGTCGGGGCGTCTGGTGCGCGAGATCGATTTTCCCGAAGGGGTATTGGTCGGCGCTGTAATGAAGGGCGACAAGGTACTGAAACCTATGGGAGATTTACGGATCGAGGCAGGCGATGTGGTGGCACTGTTCGCCATGACCAAGGACGTGCCGGAAGTGGAGCGCCTGTTGCAGGTCTCCATCGACTTTTTCTGATCCGATGTTAGCGCGGCTGACGCAACTTCCGTTGTTGGTGGTCTTGCTGGGGATCACCGGGGTGCTGACGTTCTTGCCAGCGGCCCATGCGTTGATTTTGCGGCAGCATGGGGTGGCGCAGGATTTCTTCTACTCCGGTTTGATCATCTTGATAGGCACGGTGATGATCGGCTTTGCCACCGTGTCGCATCTGCCGCGCAATGCCGGGCGTAGTCATCTTTTGGCGCTGGTTGCGGCCTATCTGTTGCTGCCGGTGGTGATGGCGCTGCCGATCCTGCAAACCCTGCCGGACACCCGTTTCATAAATGCGTGGTTTGAGA
>JANNNF010000328.1:0-3949 GCA_031398405.1 Rhodobacterales bacterium
GTGCAGCGGCGCATGAACTGGTGACCTTCGCCAAACGCAAAGGCGTCGCGATCATCCTTGTAGGCCACGTCACCAAAGACGGCCAGATTGCCGGCCCCCGTGTGGTGGAACACATGGTCGATACCGTGCTTTATTTTGAAGGTGAACGCGGCCACCAGTTCCGAATCTTACGCGCCGTGAAAAACCGTTTCGGCCCGGCGGATGAGATCGGCGTGTTTGAAATGACTGGCAATGGGCTGCAACAAGTCACCAACCCTTCCGCCCTGTTCCTGTCGTCACGCGACACCCCCGCCCCCGGTTCTGCAGTGTTCGCAGGCATCGAAGGCACAAGGCCCGTTCTGACTGAAATCCAAGCCCTCGTCGCCCCCTCCCCCTTAGGCACACCGCGCCGCACCGTGGTCGGGCTAGACAGCGGGCGTCTCTCTACCATTCTGGCGGTGCTTGAGGCCCGCTGTGGCATCCCCTTTACCGGGCTTGACGTATTCCTGAACGTGGCCGGCGGCATGCGCGTCAACGACCCCGCCGCCGATCTGGCCGTGGCGGGTGCGCTGCTTTCTGCCCGCGAGGATGTGGCAATTCCGCCAGACATGGTGCTTTTTGGAGAGATTTCGCTGTCTGGCGCGCTGCGGCCCGTAGGGCAGACCGAAAACAGGTTGAAAGAAGCCTCAAAACTTGGTTTCCAGCAGGCCACGGTGCCAAGCCACTCCAAACTGGGGGCGGATACCGGGTTGCGGCTGCGTCAGATGCCTGACCTGACGGCCTTTGTCGGCGAGATGTTCGGGGCAGGTTGACCCCGCAAGGAGACTACGAATGGACGGCTTCACCATCATCGACGCAGGCGCTGCGATCATTATTTTCCTGTCGGCTATCCTCGCTTATTCGCGCGGTCTTGTCCGAGAGTTGATGGCGATTGCAGGTTGGATCGGGGCGGCGGTGTTGGCCTATATCTTCGCCGAATCGGTGCAGCCGCTCGTCAAGGAAGTGCCGGTTGTGGGCGAGTTTCTGGCCGACAGTTGCGAGTTGTCGGTGGTCGCTGCCTTCGCTGTTGTCTTTGCGATCGGCTTGATCGTCGCTGCCCTGTTCACACCATTGTTTTCGTCCGTCGTGCAACGATCGGCTCTTGGCGGCATTGATCAAGGTCTTGGCTTCTTGTTTGGCGTCGTGCGCGGCGTGTTGCTGGTGGCCGTGGCCTTTATCGTTTATGACCGCGCCGTCGCAGACCAAGCCGTGCCGATGATCGACAATTCCCGCACCGCCAAGGTGTTTGCGTCATTTCAGGCCAATATCGACCAGCAAATCCCCACTGACGCCCCCGGCTGGATCGTGGCGCGCTATAACGAGCTGACCGACATTTGCGCCACTGACGCGGTCGTCGTGCCCTCCGATCCTGCTCCTGCCGCCCCAGCACCGACAAACTGACGCTGCGCCGCAGCGCGGCATTCGGCGCGTGACACTGCCCTACGCTTGGCCTACACGGGGGCAACCCCCATGACCCGGATTCGGAGTGCCCATGCGCCCTTTCCTTTCCCACCCTTTCGATGACGACAAACTGAAAGAAGAGTGCGGGATTTTCGGCACCGTCGGTGTGGCCGACGCGTCCAACTTCGTGGCGCTCGGCCTGCATGCCCTGCAACACCGGGGCCAAGAGGCGGGCGGAATCGTCTCTTATCACCCGGACCACGGTTTCAACTCGGCGCGTCGTTTCGGCTATGTGCGCGACAATTTCACCAAGCCTGATGTTATGGATACGTTGCCGGGCCAGCTTGCCATCGGCCATGTCCGCTACTCCACTGCGGGGTCCAAAGGGGCAACCGCCATCCGCGATGTGCAGCCTTTCTTTGGCGAGTTTTCCATGGGGGGCTGTGCCATTGCCCATAATGGCAACATCACCAACGCCGTGGCACTGCGCCGCGAACTGATCGAGCGTGGGTCGATATTCCAATCCTCGTCCGACAGCGAATGCATCATTCACCTGATGGCCCGCTCGATCCAGAAAACTCTCGCCGAACGCATCAAAGACGCGCTGCGCCGGGTGGAAGGCGCGTTCTCGATCGTCGCCATGACCCGCACCAAGCTGATCGGCGTGCGCGATCCCTTGGGCGTGCGTCCGCTGGTTCTGGGCCGGATTTCTGATCACGGCTGGGCGCTCTCGTCTGAAACCTGCGGACTCGACATCATCGGGGCCGAGTTCATCCGTGAAATCGAACCCGGCGAAATGGTGGTGATCGAGGGCAACAAAGTCGAATCCTCGCGCCCCTTTGCCCCCGCCAAATCGCGGTTCTGCATCTTTGAGAACGTCTACTTCAGCCGCCCCGATTCGATCATCGGCGGGCGATCGGTCTATGAAACCCGCCGCCAGATCGGTGTGGAATTGGCCATCGAAGCCCCGGTTGATGCCGATCTCGTCTGCCCGGTCCCCGACAGCGGCACCCCAGCGGCGATTGGCTATTCCCAACAATCCGGCATCCCTTACGCCATGGGGATCATCCGCAACCAATACATGGGCCGCACCTTCATCGAGCCATCCGAGTCGATCCGCAACATGGGCGTACGGCTGAAACTGAACGTCAACCGCGCGCTGATCAAGGGCAAGCGGGTGATCTTGGTGGACGATTCTGTCGTGCGCGGCACCACCAGCCGCAAGATCAAGGACATGATCCTTGAAGCAGGTGCCGCCGAAGTTCACTTCCGCATCGCCTCACCCCCAACCGCGTGGCCCTGCTTTTACGGCGTCGATACCCCTGAACGCTCCAAACTGCTTGCAGCCACCATGTCAGAGGATGAGATGCGCGACTGGATCGGAGTCAATTCGCTGAAATTCATCTCGCTGGACGGTCTCTACCGCGCGGCGGGCGAAGCTGGCGGCCGCAATGCCGCCCAACCACAATATTGCGACGCCTGCTTTTCCGGCGAATACCCGGTCGCCCCCTCCGACAAGATCGAAGAAGGGTTTGAGATGAAGGCGGCCCAGTGACAAAGGGGCCAGTGATGCACGGCGCGGCCCAGGTTGGCGCCTACCTCACAGCCCTCCCCTCCGATCAACGCTACGCTTTGCAATCCCTGCGCGAAACGCTGGCCCGCTTGCTGCCCGACCATATTGAAACTATCAGCTATGCCATGCCCGGCTTTCGCCAACCGGGACCAAAGGGTAAAATGGTCGCAGGCTATGCTGGTTTCAAACATCATCTGGGTCTGTACCCCCACTCCGGCTCGGTGATCCCCAAAATCGACTGCACCCCGTTCAAAACCTCCAAATCCGGCGTGCTGTTCACCCCCGAACGCCCCTTGCCTGAGGTGCTGATCCGTCAAATCCTGACCCTGCGCCAGGCAGAACTCAGCCTTGGCTACGGCAATTCCTAACCCCTCTTGCCATTTCACTTTGGCCCAAATATTCCCGCCGGAGGCTCCCAGCTAAAACCAAGACCCGCCCCGGAAAGGTAAATCATGCCGCCAAAAATCGCCCTCGTCACTGGTGCCTCGCGCGGCCTTGGAGCGGCTTTGGCCGAACAATTGGCCTACCGCGGCTGGCATGTGGTGGCCGTTGCGCGCACTGTCGGCGGCCTGGAAGACCTTGACGACAGGGTGAAATCCGCCAAACTGCCCGGGGTAGGCAACCTGACGCTTGCGCCGATGGACGTGGCCAACGGCGACGCAATGCGTCACCTCTGCCGCAGCCTGCATGACCGTTGGGGCGGCCTTGACCTCTGGGCACACACCGCCATTCACGCGACCTCGCTGGCTCCGGCAGGCTCGGTAGACCTGAAAGACCTCGATAAATCCATCGCAACCAACCTGCGCGCCAGTGCTGACCTGATCACGCTGGTGGAACCTTTATTGCTCGCCCACCAAGGAACCGCGCTGTTTTTCGACGACCCCGGCATTAGCCAGAAATTCGCCGCAGCCTACGGGGCGACCAAAGCCGCCCAAATCACCCTCGCCCGCAACTGGC
>JANNNF010000344.1:0-4558 GCA_031398405.1 Rhodobacterales bacterium
GGCAACCGCCTCCCAATCGACGAGCTTGTCGAGGAAGTTGGTCAGATACGCGGGGCGCTTGTTCCGGAAGTCGATGTAATAGGAATGTTCCCACACATCACAGCCCAGCAGCGCCGTCTGGCCAAAGCACAGCGGGTTCACGCCATTTTCAGTCTTGGTCACTTTAAGCGCGCCATCGGCATCCTTCACCAGCCACGCCCAACCCGATCCGAACTGACCAGCGCCAGCCGCCGAGAAATCCTCTTTGAATTTCGCGACCGACCCGAAAGACCCTATGATCGCCTTTTCCAGATCGCCCGGCATCGTCTTGCCGCCGGTGCCCATCACCTCCCAGAACAACGCGTGGTTCCAGTGTTGGGACGCGTTGTTGAAGATGCCGTTCTGTGCGACGGCCGTCTTGTTATAGGTGCCAACAACGATCTCTTCGACCGATTTCGACTCCCACTCGGTGCCAGCAATTAGTTTGTTGCCGTTGTCGACATAGGCCTTGTGGTGGATGTCGTGGTGGTACTCAAACGTCTCTTTCGACATGCCAAGCGATGCAAGTGCATCATGCGCATACGGCAGATCGGGAAGGGTGAAGGCCATGGGACTCTCCTGTCGGTTTACGATTTCGCTGATCGGAATAAGGGGGGCAGGACGGGGAACGTCAAGGGTGATCCTGCCCCCTAGCAATAGACAACGTCTATTTCCTGCCACACGTTCCCCGCCTTGCACCGAATTCTGCGGCCGTTGCGGCAAGACGCTATTTCTGCCGGGCGCACGTTCCAGAATCGAGGAAGGTATTGTCGGCCCCTTGTGGCTGCGCCGTCACGGAAATCCGGCCGCTGGCCTTAGTCAGTGTCGCGCGGTAATTCACAGTGGCCGTTCTGGTGGCTGTCGCAGGAATACCCTTCACAACCCACTTCAATCGGGTCTGTTTCGCGTCGTTCCCCGTCACTTTTGCCGCGACAGGTGTTCCGATCAAATGATGGATCAGCGCGTCATTCACAATAGCGGTGCCTGCGGCTTCATCAACGGCAACAACGATTTCTTTCATCACGAATGAATTTCGTGCCGTTTTCAGCGTACAAAACCACACATCCTGCGCCGCAGCCGCCCGATCAGGCACCGCGACCAACGACCCCAGCAAAACCGCCGTCCAAATCACCGACTTGCTGATACGCATCCACGGTCTCCTGTCATCTGATTGCCGCAAGCACATCATGCCACAGGACCATAGTCAATTCGCACCAGGACTGATAGCCGCCGAAATCTGAAATCTCGCCCACCGATCAACGCGCTGCCTAAAGACGGCAATCAGCCAAGCTCGCTGCCCGTCTGCGCCGAATGGGCCAGCAAAGCCATGACATATCCCGCGACCGACCGGAAACAAATCAGCGTATAGCCGCCGTCCTGCGCCCAAAATGCTGCCGCGACCTGCGCCACCCGGCTGCGCCGCAACTCATGCGGGGCCATCGCACTCAAGTCAGTAGGCGACAGTTTGGCCAGCACTTGGCCCGCCTTGTCACCCTCGATGCGGAACACCGCACGGGCGTCAGATACATCGACGGCCAGATGGTGCTGGCCCACAAGAGCCGTCGCAATTGCTGTCATGGCTTGCGACACCTGCCCGTAGGGCAGGATCAGCAAATATTCATCCGGCGACATCCAGCCGCAAGCGAAGCCCCCGGATGCTTCGATCCGTCGCCGATCTGGCACCGGCGTGCCGACAGCGGCCTTGATCGCGGCGGCAAGGCCCGGCACATCCTTCGCGCGCAGGGAAATCATTCCCAGCGGTCCGATCTCGCGGACGCTGGCAAAGCCTTGAAACGCTGCCCCGTTCAGGGCGCTGATGGGATCAGACATTCTGCTTTGCCCCTTCCTTGTCATAGAACACCGCATCGCAAACCCGGGCCTGCACTGTGCCGCCAGCCACGGTGTTGAACTCTACCACCTCGCCCATCCGGTCTGGCCCTTTGTGGATCAGCCCCATGGCGATGCCGCGTTTCAGGGTTGGTGAATGGTAGGTCGAGGTGACCCGCCCCTGCACATTGCGCTGCCCATTGGCGTTAGTGCCGGGGGCCACGATGTAGGCGCCATCTGGAATGACCGAGCCATCCAGTGTCTCGAACCCGACCAGCTTCCAGCGGTCAGCACTGGCAAGATAGGTACGTTCCTGCCCGCGCTTGCCCAGATAATCCGCCTTCTTTTTCGAGATAGCCCAAGTCAGCCCCAGATCCTGCGGTATTACGGTGCCGTCGGTTTCATCCCCGATCATGATGAAGCCCTTCTCGGCACGCATCACATGCAAGGCTTCAGTGCCATAGGGCATCGCACCAAGGTTCGCGCCTGCAGTGATGCAAGCCTCCCAGAACGCCGCTCCCTGGCTGGCAGGCACCGCGATTTCATAGGACAATTCGCCCGAGAAACTGATCCGGTAAACACGCACAGAAAACCCCGCCAAAGTGCCGTCCGCCCATTGCATGAAGGGCAGTACATCCTTGGAAACATCCATCCCGCCAAGGGCTTGCAGCAGGTTCCTCGCGTTCGGGCCGACCACGGCGATCTGCGCATATTGCTCGGTTACATTGGCGGTGTAGACCTGCCAATCCCACCATTCGCATTGCAGCCAATCTTCCATCCATGCGTGGATGCGGTCTGCCCCACCGGATGTGGTGTGGCACAGGAATGTGTCATCATCAATCCGCGCGACCACGCCGTCATCGGACAAGAACCCCTGTTCGTTACACATCAACCCATAGCGGCATTTGCCAACTGGAAGGGTGCTCATCACGCCAGTATAGAGCATATCCAGAAAACGCCCGGCATCCGGGCCCTTCACGATGATTTTGCCAAGGGTTGAGGCATCTAGCAGCCCCAGATGTTCCCGCGTGTTCAAAACCTCCCGCTCCACCGCCTGATGATGAGTCTCGCCTGAACGCGGGAAGCAATAGGGCCTGCGCCACAGACCTACCGGTTCAAAATAGGCACCATTGGCCTCATGCCAGCCTTGGATGGGTGTACGGCGCAGGGGTTGGAAGATGTCACCACGAGCCTCGCCTGCCAAGGTGCCAAGGGTGACTGGGGTATAGGGCGGGCGGAATGTTGTGGTGCCGACGGCCGGAATGTCTTCATTCAACGCATGAGCAAGAACTGCCAAACCATTGATGTTTGACAATTTTCCCTGATCCGTTGCCATCCCGAGCGTGGTGTAGCGTTTGGTGTGTTCGACCGACTCATAGCCCTCGTGCGCGGCAAGCTGCACGTCGGACACCTTCACATCGTTCTGAAAATCCAGCCACATCTTGGATTTCAATGTCACAGGTGCGCCCTGCGGCATGATCCACACGGGCTCCATCTGGCCCTCAACCACCACAGTGGCCGCCGATACCGCGCCGCCCATCTGCGCGCCGACATCTGTCAAAGCTTCGGCCGCCGTCAGCGCGCCGTTGGCTGCTCCGACAGCCACTACCATCGCCGAGCCGTCGTGGTTGACGGGCGGGCGAGCGGCATCTGGCGCAAAAAAATTGCGCTTGCGGTTCCATTCCAACTTGCCGCCACAATGGCTCCACAGATGCACCACCGGCGACCAGCCACCCGACATGGCCACCGCATCGCAGGGGATTTCATCAAGCACGGCACCCTCGCCTGCGGCAAGGCAGATCGCCACGCCAGTCACCCGCTTGGACCCTTTGACCGACGCCACAGCGCGTCCCAGATCAACGCGGATGCCCAAGGCGCGCGCCTGGTCGATCAGATCGCCCGCAACATCGCGCCGCGCGTCGATGATCGCCGGCACGGACAGCCCGGCCTCGCGCAGCGCAATCGCAGTGCGGTAGGCATCGTCATTATTGGTCACAACCACCGTGCGGTCACCGGGGCTGACAGCAAAATTCGCCACATAATCGCGTACTGAAGCCGCCAGCATTACGCCCGGTATGTCGTTGCCAGCAAAGGACAAGGGGCGTTCAATCGCCCCCGTGGCCGTCACAATCTGCCCGGCGCGGATGCGCCACAACCGCTGACGCGGGCGGCCATCGCCTGGCGTGTGGTCGGCAATATGTTCATCAGCCAGCACATAACCATGGTCGTAAACGCCTGCGGCCTGAGTACGGTTGCGCATCGTGACAGTGTCCATGTCTTCAAGAGCTTGCACCGAGGACTTCACCCAATCCGCTGCCGCCATCCCGTCAATCATATCGCCGTCCACGGGCGCGCGCCCGCCCCAATGGGCGGTCTGTTCCAGCAACAAAACCCGCTTGCCCGCACGACCCGCGACCAGTGCGGCCTGCAAGCCGGCAATACCGCCACCCACCACCAGCACATCGCAGAACGCATAGGCCTGCTCATAGCGGTCCACGTCCTTATCACGGGGTGCCGGACCAAGACCGGCCGATTTGCGGATGATCGGCTCAAACACATGCTTCCAGGCGGCACGCGGATAGATGAAGGTCTTGTAGTAAAACCCGGCAGGCAGGACGCGGGCGGCATAGTTGTTCACGACGCCCACATCAAATTCCAGACTGGGCCAATGGTTCTGGCTGGTCGCAGTCAGCCCATCGAACAATTCTGTCGT
>JANNNF010000356.1:0-2355 GCA_031398405.1 Rhodobacterales bacterium
GCGACACTTGCCCTTATCACACAAATTTATGCTGTTTTCTCGGGTTGGGATGGCAAAGGTCAGCACTTTCACAGCCTTTGGCAATTTCAACTGATGGGCCTGTGCGGGGCCTTTCTGACTGCCGATGCCTTCAACATGTTCGTGTTCTTTGAGGTGCTGTTGATCGCATCCTACGGGCTGATGGTGCATGGCGGTGGGTCGGTGCGAACGCGGGCAGGGGTGCAATATGTGGCGATCAACCTGGTGGGATCGACGCTGTTTCTGTTTGCGTTGGCCACGATTTACGCGGTGACGGGCACCTTGAACATGGCCGATCTGGCGGTGAAACTAACCGCTTTGCCAGACGGCGACGCGGGGCTGGTGCGGGCGGCTTGTGTGTTGCTGATGCTGGTCTTCGCCATCAAGGGCGCGCTGGTGCCGGTGCAATTCTGGTTGCCGGGCACCTATGCCGCAGCCCCCGGTGTCGTTGCCGCGCTGTTTGCCGTGATGACCAAGGTTGGGGCCTATGCCGTGCTGCGGTTTGGGACGCTGGTATTTCCTGCGAGCCTTCCGGTAACGGGCGGCTTGGTGGGTGATCTGCTGCTGCCGGCTGCATTGATCACGCTGATCATTGGCGCGGGCGGAGTGTTGGGGGCCAGCACGCTGCCGCGCATGGTGGCATTTGCGGCCATCGCCTCGATGGGCACGTTGTTCATCGCGATTGCGGGGTTTACGCCTGCCAGCACGGCCGCGGCGCTGTACTACGCGCTGCATTCCACTTTTGCGACCGCCGCCATGTTCCTGATCGCCGATCTGGTGGCGACACATCGGGGGCGGTTGACGTTGACGGGGGGTGGGTTGCCTATGGCGGGTATCGTCGCTGCCCTGTACTTTGTCTCGGCAATTGCGATGGCAGGGATGCCACCGCTGTCGGGGTTCATCGGCAAGCTGCTGGTGTTGCAGGCGATGCGGGATCACGCGGCGCTGGTGTGGCCGGTCGTTCTGGTCACATCGTTGATCACCATCGTGGGGTTTGGTCGGGCAGGCTCGTCGCTGTTCTGGAAGACGGAAGGACAGGGCACGCATCCCACGCCCCTTACCCTTGCGCCGCCCATTTTGCTGCTGGCGCTGCTGGCCATGCTGACCGCCTTTGGCGGACCTGTGACGGATTGGACCATCCAGACCGCCGCCTACCTGCACAACCCCGCCGCCTATATCGCCGCGAACACCCTGTATGAGGTGCCGCAGTGATCCGTCGCATTTTGCCCCACCCCGGTTTGTCGGTTTTCCTGATCATCCTGTGGTTGTTGCTGGCCAACCGCCCCAGCCTTGGGTCGCTGGTGCTGGCGGTCACACTTGGCGTTGCGTTGCCCCTGCTAACGGCCCGCTGGTGGCCGGAACGGGCGGCCATCCGCAATTGGCCTGCGCTGGTTGCCTATATCGGCCTCGCCCTGTGGGACATCATCATCGCCAACATCCAGGTGGCAAAGATCATCCTGTTCATGCCCGCAGACCAGATACAGTCCGCATGGATCGCCGTACCGCTGAATCTGACTGCGCCCGAGGCGATCAGCCTGCTGTCGGCCACCATCACCCTGACCCCCGGCACGATCACTGCCGATATGTCGGCGGATGGCCGAGTCTTGCTGATCCACGCGCTGCACGCACCCGACCCCGACGCCGTGCGAGATGAGATCAAGCAGCGTTACGAGGCCCGGTTGCAAAGGATATTCGCATGACCCTTGCCATCAGCCTTGCACTGAGTTTTGCGGTAGCCTGCTTTGCTACGGGGTTGGTGCTTAACCTATGGCGGCTTTATACCGCGCCGACGGTGCCCGACCGGGTGCTGGTACTGGATACGATGACGGTCAATGCCATCGCGTTGGTTGTGCTGTCCGCGACCCAATCGGGGTCAGCGATGAATTTCGAGGCGGCCTTGCTGCTGGCTCTGACCGGGTTTGTCGGCACCGTGGCGTTTTGCAAATACCTGCTGCGCGGCAGTATCATTGAATGAGGGCGCGATGATCATCCTGCAAATCGTTGGCATCGCGTTCCTGATCATCGGCGGCATCTTTGGCCTGTTGGGCAGCTATGGCATGATCAAGTTACGCGACCCGATGCAACGGCTGCATGCGCCGTCCAAAGCCTCGACCGTGGGGGTGGCGGCGGTGCTGATCGGGGCGTTCTTCATCGGCGCGGCTGCGGGCAACATCGGCTGGCACAACCTGCTGATCACGCTGTTCTTGCTGATCACGGCGCCGGTGTCGGCCCTGTTCCTGTCAAAGGCCCATATTTTTGACACGGTGGACCCCCGCTGTCTGCCACCAACCGGAACTGGTACCACATGGAAGACGCTGGAGCCTGATGTGCAGGGTG
>JANNNF010000361.1:0-16004 GCA_031398405.1 Rhodobacterales bacterium
AGCCAACATCCAGATCGGCCCGACTGACCTGGGCATGGTGCGGATCTACATCGAGGCGGATGGCGGCATTGAATTGCCGTTGGATTTCTCACCCGAAGAGGCTGAGGAGATTGCCGAGGAACTGCGCGCCGCCGCCGAAGCCGCGCGCGCTGTAGGCGGCAAGCCCAAGGGTAAGCACCGCTAGACCATCTCACCCACGCGGCATTTGCGTTTTTGCCGACGTTGGATTGCGATTGGGGCAGTTCGCACGATCGGCCCCTTTGAGCAGCCACAGGCGGAATTCTGCAGTCAACCGTGGCATGGTCGACTCGGGCGATATTTCAGTCGCTGAAGATGCGTATCCCCGGATCGCGGAAGCCCTGCAACCGCCCCGCAGCATGGCGGGCGAATTTCAGGGTCAGCGCCCTGCGCCGGGGTGGGGCAAGTGGCGTGTCTGGCCCCATCCGTATGATTTCCGCGCCGTAAGCATCGGCCAGCATCAACCCCGACTCTTCGGGCAACAGCTCAGTTGGAAACGTTGCGTCTACAGCCCAGAAAAACCGGTCGCACCAGTCCAGATAACCCTGCCATTTGCGGTCAGTGGCATAGTCAGCGCGGCCGGATTTGCACTCGATCACCCAGATTTCGCCTTTCGGCCCCAAGGCCATCACATCAACCCGCAGGCCGGGGGTGGGCACCAGCTCTTCGACGCAGACAAAGTTCAGATCCCGCAACGCGCGCGCCACACCCCGCGCAAGGCGGGGGCCTGCAAGGGTGGGTATCAGGTCTGGCGGCGACGTCGGGTCCATGCTCTTGACATAAACAAAAGGTGAACGTGCATCAAGCAGCATCCACCCTTGTGAAAAGCCCCCCCCGAGCCTACATTGAGCCTTGGCGGGTTCTGCTCTTCTCGTGCGAGGCCTCTTTTCCAGTGGCCGATAAGCAAACGCACGGGGGTTGGCTCTGGCAAGATCCTGGTCTTGTTACCTGGTCCCCACCTGAGACCTCTGGCTCTCGGGAAAACCCGGCCTTCACGGTCGCTGCGGGCCCGCCACCTTTCGATATTTAAGCTTCGACGGCGGGCTTTACCCCGCCCCCCTCACAACTTGATGTTCACAAACCCATCGCGCAACGCCTTGGACCAGGCGTCGCTCATCATGCGGAACTGCTCATCCCCAGCCTCGATCCGCCGCCGTCCCGTCACCCGGCAGGCATCGCGTTCAATCACCGCCATGTCCAGCGGCATACCCACCGACAGGTTCGACCGCAGCGTCGAATCCATCGACAAAAGCACCGCCTTTTGCGCGTCCTGCAGACTGGTGACGGGCTTTACCACCCGGTCAAGAATCGGCTTGCCATACTTATGCTCGCCAATCTGTAAAAACGGCGCGTCCTCGGTGGCCTCGATGTAGTTCCCCTCCGGGTAGATCAGGAACAGCCGCATTGCCCCGCCCTTGCGCTGCCCGGCCACGATCATGCTGGCCGACGCGCCTTGCATGGCACTCATCTTGGCGTCGATCTCGCCACGCACCACTGACAACATGTTGCCGACGATATCGGCCACCTTCAGCATTGTGGGCGCTTTCAGGATCGAGGTTTCTTCGGTCGCGTTCGGGTCGTCATTTGCCTCGCGCAGCCGGGCCATCGTGGTTTGCGTCACCGACAAGCTGCCGGCCGTCATGATCACGATCACCCGCTCGCCCGGCTCTTCAAAGGTGAACATCTTGCGATAGGTCGATATGTTGTCGAGCCCCGCATTGGTGCGGGTGTCCGACAGCAACACCATGCCCTCGTTCAGCAATAGGCCCACGCAATAGGTCATACCCGATCTTCCCCTGACTGGCCCCCAATGGCTAACCAGCAGCGGACGGGATGGAAAGCCAAAAGTGGCCTATTGCTGCGATTGGCTTTGCATATCGCGCACCTGCACCGATACATCCATCGATTCCACGCCCGCCCCGCGTGCAATTCCCCGGATCATTGCCGCATCTTGCGCATCAAGCCCCGATCCCAACCGGATATAGCGGTCATCCGGGCAACATTCATTTGCCGGATCAAATCCGATCCACCCGATTCCCGGCACGTGAATCTCGGCCCAGGCATGCGCTGCCTCGCCCACGGCATCATCGCTCTCGGTGTGCAGATAGCCCGACACATACCGCGCTGCGATCCCCCGGTGCCGCGCAAGCGCGATCAGGGCATGCGCGTGGTCCTGGCACACCCCTTCGCCAAGCGCCAAAGCCTCGGCCGCCGTGGTGGCGGCCGTGGTCACGCCGGGCTTGTACGCAATGGCCCTCGTCACTGCCGCCGCCAGCCCATGTGCCGTGGCCAGCGCATCCGCCCC
This sequence comes from Rhodobacterales bacterium, assembly GCA_031398405.1. Taxonomy (GTDB): domain Bacteria; phylum Pseudomonadota; class Alphaproteobacteria; order Rhodobacterales; family Rhodobacteraceae; genus JANNNF01. Next base: position 2,324 of record JANNNF010000361.1, read on the forward strand.
CGCCACCGTCAGCGCCAGTTCGGCAAGGTTCTTGTCGGATCGGGTGGGCGCGGTCGGGCGCAAGTAACACTCGGGGGCGGCAGTTTCACGGTGGCCTTTCAAGATGCCTGACAGATCAAAGGTTTCCACCGTGCCACTGACCGTCACGTCAATCTGCGACAGCGGCCCCAGCACGGTCCAGCCCTGCACCGCATCGCCAGCTCCGTCGCGGAACACCCCGCCAGGCATGCCTTCTGTTACCGTCACCGCCCAATCCACCACGCGTTGTCCCTCATAAACCGATGGTGTCAAACGGTGGCTTTGCACCACGGCCCTCACCGGGCGGTCATAGCGATAACGGGTCACATGATCGACTTTCAGCAGCATCAGCGCACGTCCCCGCTCAGATAACCTTCATGGATAGCATGACCCAGCACCGCCGACTCGCGGATGAACCGCGACAGAAACTCGTGCAGACCTTCTTCGAAAATATCTTCGACGGTCAGGCGTTCCAGCCCGACCAGCGCCTCCTCGACCCGGTCCTGCGCCGGGGTGCGCCGCCCGTAAGCCACGGCCAGCCGCCCCAGATGGTTGTGGATGCCTGCCACGCAAGTGACCAGCGAGCGCGGGCTTTGCCGGTTCAGGATCAGGAAATCCGCGATCTTGCCCGCCGTCACTTCGCCGCCGTAGGCCCAGTGAAACGCCCGGTGCGCGCCAAGCGCCCGCAACAGGGTTTTCCACTGGTAATTGTCCAATCCCGAGCCCACAAATTCCACCTTCGGCAGCAAGACGTAATACTTCACATCCATCAGCCGCGCGGTGTTGTCGCCTCGTTCCAGATAATAGCCAATGTTCAGAAAGTTGTAGCCGTCATTGCGCAGCAGCGTCGCGTCGATCGACCCCCGCACCATGGCCGCATGGCGCATGGTCCATTCGGTCAGTTGTGTCAGCTCCAGTTCGCTGCGCGGGGTACGTTCCAAGGCTTTCAGTTCCTGAAAAGCAGTGTTCAACGCGTCCCACACTTGGCTTGTCAACGCCGTGCGCACGATCCGCCCGTTTTCCCGCGCTGCCGTGATACAGCTTGCCACCGAGCTTGCATTATCGCGATCAAAGAACAGATAACTTTCGATGTTGCGCTGCACGGCCTCGCCGTATTTCTTGGCAAAGCCGATGGCAGTGCCCGACGCCTGCAACAGGCTGTCCCATTCGCTGCGATAGCCTTGCGAGGACGGGATGAGCGATATCCGCGACCCCACTTCCAACAGCCGAGCAGAGGTTTCCGCGCGCTCCATTGAGCGGGCGATCCAATAGAGGTTATCTGCGGTTCTTGAAAGCATCGCCCCTACTCCGCCAGAACCCAGGTGTCTTTGACACCGCCACCTTGCGACGAGTTCACCACCAGTGACCCGTCCTTCAACGCCACCCGCGTCAAGCCCCCGGGCACCAGTTCGATGCGTTCACCGACCAGACAATAGGGTCGCAAATCCACATGGCGGGGGGCGACTCCTTCCTCCACAAACGTAGGCACGGTAGACAGTGCGAGGGTGGGCTGCGCGATATAATTGCCGGGGTTCGCGGCCACCCGCTCGCGGAAGGCCGCCACTTCGGCGGCCGTGCATTTGGGGCCGACCAACATGCCGTAACCGCCCGACCCATGCACCTCTTTCACCACCAACTCTGCCATGTGTTCCAGCACATATTTCAGCTCATCCCCCTTGCCGCATTGCCAAGTGGGGACGTTTTTCAGGATCGGCTCCTCGCCGAGATAAAACCGGATCATTTCCGGCACAAAAGTATAAACCGCCTTGTCATCGGCCACGCCCGCCCCGGGTGCCGAGCAGATACTGACCCCCCCGGACCGGTAAACATCCATCAACCCCGGTATCCCCAGCATTGAATCCGGCCGGAAACACAGCGGGTCGATGTAAGCGTCATCCAGCCGCCGATAAATCACATCAACCCGGCGCGGACCTTCGGTCGTGCGCATAAAGACAAACTGGCCCTCCACGAACAGATCCTGCCCTTCGACCAGTTCAACGCCCATCAGATCGGCAAGGAAAGAATGCTCGTAATAAGCCGAGTTGAAATGTCCCGGCGTCAGGATCACCACAGTCGGGTCACGGTCGCATTTCATCGGGGCCACGGACGCAAGGGTGCGGCGCAGGATCTCGGGGTAGTGTTCCACCGGCTCAATCCGGTTTTCGCGGAACAGTTCGGGGAACATCCGCATCATGATCTCGCGGTTTTCCAGCATGTAGGACACGCCCGAAGGCGTGCGGCAGTTATCCTCCAAAACAAAGAAATCATCGGGTCCGGTGCGCACCAGATCGATGCCAACAATGTGGGAATAAACCCCCTTTGGTGGCACAAAGCCTGCAACCGACTTCTCATAAGCCTCGTTCTGATAAACCAGCTTGGCCGGAATGCGGCCCGCACGCACGATCTCTCCGCGCCCATACACATCGACCAGAAACGCGTTGAGCGCGCGGGCGCGTTGCTTGATCCCGCGCTCCAGCCGGCCCCATTCTGCAGCGGAAAACACCCGAGGGAACATATCGAACGGGATCAGGCGGTCCGGGTCGCCGCCTTCGCCGTAAACCGCAAAGGTTATGCCGATGCGGCGGAACAGCGCCTCGGCCTCGGCCTGTTTCAGACTGCGCAATTCGGCGGGCATGGTGCGCATCCAGTCTTCCAACTGGCGGTAGGGGAGGCGCACATCTTTGCCCTGATACATCTCATTGAAATAGTTGATCACAGATGGCTCCCCGCTGGCCGCTGTCTTGACGATATCCTAATCAGCCCGACTGCGCGCTGAAAAGCCTATAACTCCGGAAAATCGCCACGTTGCAGGCAAATGCCTGCAATTTGGGCGACGCTTGGCGGGGCTTTTGATCCGGCCAGATAGAACGTAGGCTGCAAGGTACTGGTTCCGCTGGCATGTTTTCAAAATGCAACATTTTTCATCCCCCCTGTTCAGGCCGCATCCAGGCGCTATCCTGCGACTATGCGTGACGCTCTTCTCACCTTCACCGATCGGGGCATCTATTGTCCGTCAGGCGATTTCTACATCGACCCGTGGCGCCCCGTGGGCCGCGCGGTGATCACCCATGGACATTCCGACCATGCCCGTCCCAGCATGGGACAATATCTGACCACTGATGCCGCGCTGCCGGTCATTCGCCACCGACTGGGGCAGATCGAGGCGACAGGAGTGCCCTATGGCCAGACGACGGTGATCAACGATGTGACCTTGTCGTTTCACCCCGCAGGCCATGTGCCGGGATCGGCGCAGGTCCGGGTCGAACGGGCCGGCGAGGTTTGGGTGGTGTCGGGCGATTACAAAACCGAAGCCGACGGGCTGGCCGAGGCGTTTGTGCCGGTACCCTGCCACACTTTCATCACCGAATGTACCTTTGGTCTGCCGATCTTTCGCTGGCAGCCGCAAGCCATGGTGATGGACCAGATCGCCGCATGGTGGGCGGCCAATGCGGCCAGTGGCCTGACCTCGGTGCTGGCGGCCTATTCGTTCGGCAAGGCGCAGCGGTTGATGGCGGGGCTGCCGTTGCTGGGGCCCATCCTGACCCATGGTGCTGTGGAGGAGACCACAAAAATCCTGCGCGCCCAAGGCTACCCCCTGCCCGATACTATGCGGGTGACCCGCGAAATCACTGGCAAAACCCACCCCGGCGCGCTGGTCATCGCCCCGCCGTCCGCACTTGGCACCCCATGGGCCAACCGATTCTTGCCGCGCGACGAGGCGTTTGCCTCTGGCTGGATGGCCGTGCGCGGCATGCGGCGCAGGCGGGCATTGGCCACCGGGTTTGCGCTGTCGGACCATGCCGATTGGGCGGGGCTGAATGACGCGATCAAGGCCACCGGGGCCACACGGGTTTTCGCCACCCACGGCTACACCACACCGTTTCGGGCGTGGCTGGAAAGCCAGGGCTATGAGGCCGGGATCGTTGCCACTGAATATGGTGATGAGACAGAACCCGAGGTCGCGGAATGAACCGTTTTGCCCAACTTTTCGCAGCCCTCGACGGCACCACCAAGACAGCCCTCAAAACCGCCGCCCTGACCGCATATTTCCGGACCGCGCCGGAATCCGACCGTGTCTGGACCATCGCCCTGCTGTCAGGCCGCAGGCCACGGCGCAGCGTCACATCCACCGAATTGCGTCTGTGGGCGGCAGAGGCGTCAGGCATCCCCGACTGGCTGTTTGAGGAAAGCTATTCGGTCGTCGGTGATCTGGCCGAAACCATTGCCTTGCTGCTGCCCCCCGCCACCCAGGGCCACACGCCGACCCTGACCGAAACCATCACCAGCCTGACCACCCTTGCGGGTCAACCGCCCGAGATGCGCCGTGCGGCGGTGTTAGACGCATGGCGCAACCTGCCTGCCACGGAACGCTTTCTCTATAACAAGCTGCTGACCGGCGGCTTTCGGATGGGGGTGGCGCAGGGCCTGATGACGCGGGCTTTGTCGCAGGCCACAGGGGTGGATGACGCTACGCTTGCCCACCGGCTGATGGGCGACTGGAACCCCGCCACCACTGATTTCGCCACCCTGATCGCTGCCGCGACCAGCCTTGATACGGCACAACCCTACCCATTCGCACTCGCCTCGCCGCTGGAGGCCGCACCGGAAACCTTGGGTCCGCCGGGTGACTGGCTGGCCGAATGGAAATGGGATGGCATAAGGGGCCAGTTGATCCACCGCCCTCCCACCTTTGCCCTGTGGTCGCGTGGCGAGGATCTGATCACCACCCGCTTCCCTGAATTTGCCCCCCTCGCCGATTACCTGCCCCCCGGCACAGTGCTGGACGGCGAGATTTTGGTATGGGGCGACGGCATCCCCCTGCCCTTCGCCGCCCTGCAAACCCGCATCGGCCGCAAGACAGTGCCCAAGAAACTGCTGGCCGAGGCCCCGGCGCGGTTTCTTGTCTATGATCTGCTGGAACAGGGCGGCATTGACCTGCGCACTACCCCTTTGTCAGACCGCCGAGCCGCGCTGGAAGCAATGCTGAAGGCCCTGCCCCACGGTCTGCCGATAGAGATTTCGCCCGCCGTGCCGATCCCAGACTGGGGCACCTTGGCCGAAACGCGGCTCACTGCTCGCGACCGATTGTCCGAAGGGCTGATGCTGAAACGCGCCTCCTCGACCTATCACACAGGGCGCAAGCGGGGCGATTGGTGGAAATGGAAGCTGGACCCCTATACCGTTGATGCGGTTATGATTTATGCCCAAGCGGGGCACGGTCGCAGGGCGGGCCTGTTCACCGATTTCACCTTTGCGGTGCGTGATGGCAATGATCTTGTGCCCTTCACCAAAGCCTATTCCGGCCTGACTGATGCCGAGTTCGGCAAAATCTCATCCTGGGTGACAAAACACACCCTCGAACGCTTTGGCCCCGTGCGCAAAGTGCCGCCTGAACTGGTGTTCGAGATCGCGTTTGAGGGCATTCAGGCCAGCCCCCGCCACAAGTCCGGCATCGCCCTGCGCTTTCCCCGGATGCTGCGCTGGCGACAGGATAAAACGCCCGATCAGATCGACACGCTTGATAATTTGCGCGCGCTTCTGGCGCTGCACGGCTGACACGCCGCGATGCGCCCTTGAAGCCTGCCCCCCCTGCACCCTAAATGCAGAGGTATGTATCCCATGAGGTCGCCCCGATGCCCCTGCCCTTGCCCCGCCCGGTTTTTGACGCCAACGCAGCCTCGGGGGGTCTTGGTCGCCTGCCCGATTGGGATTTGACCGACCTGTACACCGCCCCCGACGCCCCTGAGTTCCTGCGCGATATGGCATCGCTTGATATTGCCTGTTCAGAATTTGCCGCCAAGTATGAAGGCAAGCTGGATACGCTGGATGCAGCCGCTCTGCTGGCCTGCGTGCAAGAGTATGAAGCCATTGATGTGACCGCCGGGCGCGTGATGTCTTATGCGGGCTTGCGCTATTATCAAAACACGATGGACAGCGACCGCGCCAAATTTATGGCCGACGCGCAAGACCGCATCACCAACGCGACCACGCCCTTGGTATTTTTCAGTCTTGAATTCAACCGGTTGGACGATGACCATCTGGCCAGTTTGCTGGCTGCCAATGCAGACCTTGCGCGTTATAAACCTGTGTTTGCCCGGATGCGCGCCATGCGTCCGCACCAGTTATCGGATGAGATGGAGCGGTATCTGCACGACGCATCCGTCGTGGGGTCAGCCGCGTGGAACCGGCTGTTTGATGAAACCATGGCGGGCCTGATGTTCGCCGTGGCAGGTGAGGAGGAGGAGTTGAGCCTTGAGGCCACTCTGAACCTGCTGACCGACCCTGACCGTGCGAAACGTGAGGCTGCGGCACGTGCGCTTGCCGTGGTGTTTGATAAACATATCAAATTGTTCGCCCGCGTGCACAACACCCTCGCCAAAGAAAAGGAAATTGACGACCGCTGGCGCAAGATGCCCAGCCCGCAACATTCCCGCCACCTTGCCAACCATGTGGAGCCCGAGGTGGTCGAGGCTTTGCGAAATGCCGTGGTCGCGGCGTATCCCAAACTGTCGCACCGCTATTATCGCCTGAAGGCGAAATGGCTGGGGCTGGAAAAGTTGCAAGTCTGGGACCGCAACGCCCCCTTGCCGCAAGAATCGCCCAAACTGGTCGATTGGGACAGTGCCACCAAAACCGTGCTGGACGCCTACGGGGCCTTCGCGCCCGAAATGGCGACGCTGGCGCAGCCGTTCTTTGACAAGGGCTGGATTGATGCGGGCGTGAAACCCGGCAAAGCCCCTGGTGCCTTCGCGCACCCTACTGTCACCACGGTGCATCCTTATGTCATGCTGAACTACCTTGGCAAACCACGCGATGTGATGACGCTGGCGCATGAACTGGGCCACGGCGTGCATCAGGTGCTGGCGGCGGGTCAGGGCGAACTGCTGTCGTCGACCCCCCTGACACTGGCCGAAACGGCCAGCGTTTTTGGCGAAATGCTGACCTTCCGAAAGCTGCTGGACGGGGCCACCACCAAGGCCGAACGCAAGACGCTGCTGGCAGGCAAGGTCGAGGATATGATCAATACCGTGGTCCGCCAGATCGCATTCTACGACTTTGAATGTAAACTCCACGCCGCTCGGGCCGAAGGCGAGCTTACCCCCGACGATATCAATGCGTTGTGGATGAGCGTGCAGGCTCAATCCCTCGGCGATGTGTTTGAATTCATGGACGGGTATGAGACCTTCTGGGCTTATATTCCCCATTTTGTCCACTCGCCGTTCTACGTCTACGCCTATGCCTTTGGCGACGGGCTGGTGAATGCGCTTTATGCGGCCTACGAGGGCGGCTTGCCGGATTTTGAGGCCAAGTATTTCGACATGCTGAAGGCAGGCGGGTCAAAGCACCACAAGGATTTGCTCGCCCCCTTCGGGCTTGATGCGTCAGACCCCAAGTTCTGGGACAAAGGCCTGTCAATGATCGCCGGCTTTATTGATGAGCTGGAGGCGATGGAGGAGTAACCTTCATCCGCGGTGCAGGGCCTCACCGCCCTGCATCACCATTTCCATCTGGGCAACGGCATCGTCCATATCGACCACTTTGCCATCGGCGTCGATCATCGTCACGATGTCAGGTTCTTCAGCCACGATATTGCCGCCGATCATGATCCACGCCCCGGGGTTCGACACCCGCAACGCCACGATAAGCCGCGCAAGTGCAAACATCATCGACTTGCCCGAGGCCGTCAGGCCGATCACTGGATAGGCATGGTGGCTGATCTCGTCGACCAAAGCCTGATGATTTAGCCCCGCCTTGATGTCGATCTGCCAACCCCTGCGGCGCAGATAGTCGGCAGCCATGGTGATACCGATGCTGTGGGTTTCCCCCGGTGCGGTCGCAAAAGCCGCGCGGAACGTATCGGGAAGATGCACCCGTGCCGACACAAACTGCCCGCGCAACCGCCGCATGATCGCGTAAATTCGACCCGCCCCAATCATCACCTGCGCTGATGTTGTCAGATCCTGTTCCCACCGCACGCCCATCAGAGTGGCCGCTTCGGCGATATAGCGCAGATGCACCACGTCAATCGGCATGCCCCGCGCCATGACCTGCAACACAAGATCATCGGCACCGTCCTGCGCCGACAGCAGAGCATCGCACAACTGGACCACATCCGCCGGATCAACGTCATACGGAATGACACGCGCACGTGCCTTACTGACGTCCAGTCGCGAGATCACCTCACGCGCGAGGGCATGAATTGCAGGGTCATGTTGCGTGCCATGATGCGCCCCCAAAACCGCCCGCAAAGGCTGCACCAGTTCAAAAACCGGGCCTTCCGAGAACTGCGATTGATTGCTCTCCATCGCGCTTCCTTTTCTAACGTCCATCGGGGCATCGCCGTATGCACCAACAGGGCCGCCAGCGTCAGAATCTGTCGTGTAGCATCTTTAAATTAGCACCAAAATTCTGCCCAGCAAGCACTTGGTCCAGGAATTCGTCGCTGCACTGCCGCATTGGCGGTGCAGCAAAATCAGAGCGTTACAGCGTAATCACGACCCCAACGTCGAACACCCGGTCCATCATGGCCTGAGTGCCACGCACAAATTCCAGAGGGCACGGATAGGCCACGCCTTCGCGGATACTGCGACCAAAGGCTTCAACCTGAAGGATATAGTGGTTCGCGGCGGGAAAGCGGTCGGTCGTCACCCGGTTGCCGTTCTGGTGCAATTCCACCTCGGCCATATCGTTCAAATTGGCGTTGAACGGCCCGCCTTCAACCCGAATCATCCCACGGTCGCCCTGAAACGTCACCACTTGCCGATTGTACATGCGGATGCCAGTCATCGAGCCATAAGTGAAACTGCCCCCCGGCCCCTGCATGGTCGCCGCCACTTGCGCAAAGACATCGACCCCGTTTTCCATGATCAACCGGGCCGAGATATCAACAGGCTCTGCCCCGGTCACAAAGCGCGCGGACCCAAAGGTGTAAACGCCAATATCACGCAAACCGCCACCCCCTGCATCGGCGCGGTTACGGATGTTATTATTGGCCGGCAGGTTGAACGAAAACTGCGCGTCCACATGTCGCAGGGTGCCGATCTCACCGGCCTCCAGCCATTCCTTGGCGCGGATCCACTGCGGATGATGCACGATCATATAGGCCTCGGCGGCCAGCAAGCCGCTGGCATCGCGGGCGGCGATGATGCGGTCAATCTCCAACGCGTTCATCGCAATGGGTTTTTCCGTCAGCACATGCTTGCCTGCGGCCAACGCCTTCAGCGTCCATTCTACGTGCAGATGGTTCGGCAGCGGAATATAGACGGCATCAATCGTGGGGTCCGCCAGCAATGCATCATAGCTGTCGTACACCCGCAAATCAGGGCAAAACGCCTGAAACGGGGCGGCTTTGGCCGGGTCTGACGTGGCAAGCGCCGCCAGTTCCGCGCCATTGGCGGCATGAATAGCTGGAGCCATATGTTCACGCGCGAAATTCGCGGCCCCCAGAATACCCCAACGAACGACGCTCATATCAACCCTCCTGCGGTTTGAGCCGAAACCTAGGCGGCGCGTCACAGGGGTGCAAGCGATTTAGGCCGTGCGGCGACGCATCCACAGCACGAAGATCCCGGCCAAATAGATCATCGCAAGGGAAAGCAACGTGACCCACGGATAGGTCAGCAACGCAGCCACCACCGCCACCCCGCCGACGAGAATGTAGCGCGCGTAATCGGCATCCACCGTCACCCGCTTTAGCGAAGGGGTGCGCATCTTGCTGATCATCAGCGCGCCGATCCCCACCATCCACAGCGCTACCAACGTGGGCGGAATCGCCATGCTACCGTCCAACATGTAGAACAGATACATGGGTGCCAGTGCCAGCATGGCCCCCGCCGGCGACGGAACGCCAATGAAAACAGTCTTTTCTGCAGCCTCGCCTGTTATGACCTTGTTGCCGACATTGAACCGCGCAAGACGCAGCATCGCGCAAACCGCGTAGACCAGCACTGCAATCCAGCCCAGACTGGTTTCCGCCCGCAGGCCCCATATGTACAAGACCAGCGCAGGGGTGACGCCGAAGTTCACAAAATCGCACAGACTGTCGAGTTCGGCACCAATCGCGCTTTCAGAATTCAGCATCCGCGCCAAGCGCCCGTCCAAGCCATCCAGCGCAGCCGCGGTGCCGATCAGCAAGACGGCCATGCCAAAATTCCCCGACACCGCAAAGCGGATTGCCGTCAACCCCGCACACAGCGCGAGGATGGAAATCAGGTTCGGCAGCAACTTGAGGATATGCAGCTCGCGCGCGGGTTTGGGAGTGTGGTTCATTCGACCGCCGCCATCCGTTGGGGGGCCGTCTGCCCGATCACCGCCAGCACTGTCTCGCCCGCCACCATGGTCTGGCCCAAGGCGACCTGCGGCATCACACCATCGGGCAGATAGACGTCAAGCCGCGACCCAAAGCGGATCAAACCGAACCTCTCGCCCGTGCGCAACGACTGTCCTTCTTGCGACCAGCAAACAATACGCCGTGCGACAAGCCCCGCAATCTGCACAACAGCAATCGACCGGCCATCGGCCATGTCGATGCGCAGGGAATTGCGTTCGTTATCCGAGCTTGCCTTGTCCATTGCGGCGTTCAGGAAAATGCCTTTTCGATATGCAATCGCGCCAATGGTGCCCGCAATCGGGGCGCGGTTCACGTGGCAATCGAATACGTTCATGAACACTGACACCCGCAACAGCGCGTCAGGGCCCATGCCCAGTTCCTCGGGCGGGACGGCGCGTTCGATCAAGGAAACCACCCCATCCGCCGGGCTGACCATGATGCCAGCGTTCAGAGGAACAGCGCGCTTGGGGTCGCGGAAAAAGTAATAGCACCATACCGTAAGACCGACGCCGATCCAGCCCAAAGGCTCCCACAGCCAAAACAGCACCAAGGTGATGGCGGCAAAGATTGCGACAAAGAAGTAGCCCTCTTTGTGCATCGGTTTGAGGAAAGTGCCCAGCATCGTCATCGTCGCGGCCTCCTTGGCTGACCATTGGTGGTAGCGGCATCATGGGCCGGGGGCAAATGAAAACGGGCAAAGGCCGCGCCCGCTGCCCGTTTGTCGCATCCGCACGGCGGCATCAGGCAGGGACCACCATACCCTTGCCTTTGGCCAGTTCCCGCATCCGGGCTTGCAGCTTTTCAAAAGCGCGGACTTCGATCTGGCGAATACGCTCGCGGCTGACGCTGTAGCTTTCGGACAATTCTTCTAGTGTCACAGGCACATCGGCCAGCCGCCGCTGCATCAGAATATCCTTTTCGCGGTCGTTCAGCGCGCCCATGGCCTGCACCAGTAGGGTGCGGCGTATGTCCAGTTCATCCTTGGCCTCATAATCGCCGGCCTGATCGCTGTCCTCATCCTCCAGCCAGTCTTGCCATTGGGTGACGGAATCGCCGTCCGACCCCACCGTGGCATTCAGGCTGGCATCCGAGCCGGACAGACGCCGGTTCATGTCGATCACTTCGGTTTCGGTCACGTTCAGATCGGTCGCGATACGGGTGACATTTTCGGGGCGCAGATCGCCTTCCTCGAGCGCGCCGACCTTGGCTTTGGCTTTGCGCAGGTTGAAGAACAGCTTTTTCTGCGCCGAAGTGGTGCCCAGCTTGACCAAAGACCATGACCGCAGAATGTATTCCTGGATTGACGCCCTGATCCACCACATTGCGTAAGTGGCCAGCCGGAAACCCTTTTCCGGGTCAAAGCGTTTGACCGCCTGCATCAGTCCCACATTGGCCTCGGAGATCACTTCGGCCTGCGGCAGGCCATAGCCGCGATAGCCCATGGCGATTTTAGCGGCCAGCCGCAGGTGCGATGTCACCATCTTGTGCGCGGCGGTCGTGTCCTGATGGTCCACCCAGCGTTTGGCCAGCATGTATTCTTCTTCCGGCTCCAGCAGCGGAAATTTGCGGATTTCCTGCATATACCGGTTCAGGCCCTGTTCCGGGCTGGGTGCGGGTAGATTTGTATAGGTGCTCATGTCTGCCCCCTGCTATCCCCAGTGCGTTGCGCCCCCGGGGTGGTTCATTTAATGCGTCGCGCACGACCATACAAGGATCGGGCTATCACAAGACAATTAACGCCAGATGATGTTGGTTCCGTCGCCCGCAAATGTGACACCAAGATCACGCACCTGTCATGCCGCACAATTGATTGACGTACATCAGAAGCTTCTGAATACTGGCCGTGAAAGAGGTGCCATGCGACCGACCGTAAACGATATCGCCCGCGAGGCTGGCGTCAGTCTGGCCACAGTGGACCGTGTGCTGAACGCGCGTCCGGGGGTTCGGGCGCAAACGATTACGGCGGTCAATGAAGCCATTACCAAGCTGGGCTACGTGCGCGACATGGCGGCCGCCAACCTTGCACGCAGCCGCAACTACCGCATGGCCGTGGTGCTGCCCGACACAGAAAGCCAGTTTCTGCACACCCTGCTGGCCGCGATCAGCCATGCAGCAGCCCTTGCCGCCACAGCCCGGACTGAGGTGGAAATTCACCGCTTTCCGGCCGAGGATATGCACGCCCTGGCTGATATTCTGGCCCGTCTGGGGGCGGCGCAAGTGGCGGGCATCGCCTTGATGGCCCCCGAAACGCCAATTGTGCGCGATGCAGTCCGCGCGCTGAAGGCCCTGCATATTCCCGTGGTGGCTTTGGTATCCGACCTTCCCAACACCGAGGCTGACCATTTCGTCGGCATCGACAGCCGCGCTGCTGGCCGCACGGCGGGGGTGCTGATGGGGCGGTTTTTGGGGGAAAAGCCTGCAAAAGTGGTGGTGCTGGCGCAATCCATGCTGCTGCGCGAAAGCATCGAACGCCGTCGCGGCTTTGATGAGGTGATGCAATCAGACTTCCCGCAGGTCGAAGTATTGCAAACACTGGAGACCCATGGCAGCGCCGATACCCTGCGTCAGGTCGTGACCGAACTGATCCGCAACACGGATGGTCTGCGCGGCATCTATCTTTTGGGCAGCGGCCATCGCGCCCTTGCCGCCGTGCTGCGCGATCTGCGGCTGCTGGGGCGGTTGACGCTGATTGGGCATGAATTGACCCCGCACACCCGCCGCGCGCTGGAGGTGGGGCAATTGGATGCCGTAATCACCCAGAACGTCGGCCATCTGGCGCGGTCTGCCCTGCGGGTGCTGCGCGCGAAAGCCGACCGGGACGTGATCGACGAAGCGCAGGAACAGTTGCGGATCGAGATTGTCATTCGCGAAAACCTGCCACCGGACGGCGACGACTCTCACTCTTTTTAAAACCAATATGAGGCGTCAGCATAGTTCAATCGAAAATTGAGGTACGCCCCTCATTATTATCTGGACAGAAAAATCGACTCCCCCTACTGTCATCCTCAGTGAGAAGGAAGGGCGGGTTTCCCCGCACCGACACGCGCGAAATTTCCATGGGAGGAAACACAATGAACGCAAAACTTCTGGCCGCCACGGCCCTGACCAGTCTTGTCATCGGTGCCGCATCTGCCTCTGCCGAAGAATTGACCCTATGCTGGGCGGCGTGGGACCCTGCAAACGCCCTGGTAGAACTTAGCAAGGATTTTGAGGCCAAATCCGGCAACACCATGAAATTTGAATTCATTCCGTGGCCAAACTTTGCCGACCGCATCCAGAACGAGCTGAACTCGGGTGGCAAGTTGTGCGACCTGCTGATCGGCGACAGCCAGT
>JANNNF010000404.1:0-6462 GCA_031398405.1 Rhodobacterales bacterium
CGAAGGCCCGTTCTCGCAGAACCCGCAGTTTCTGGCGATGCTGGCCACCGCGACCGGGCGAGGGGTAGAGGGCTCGGTGTCCCGAACTGGCACGGCGGCGGGGGCCGCATTGCTGTACCCGGGCGGGGCATTGCCCGCAGCTTTGCCGCAGGTTTTGCCGGACCCGGGTTTGGCAGCCTACGCTGCCGAATGGCGAACACGGGCAGGCTGAGACACTGCCCCGACCCGATCCCGTCCCACGATGCGAAGGGGGCACGGAGCGCTTTATGCCAGACATGTCGTTAACCCGCCGCTTGCAATATTCTGACCAGATCATCGACCGACAACGACACCGGATTGCCCTTCATCGAGGACGCCGCCAGCGAGGCCTCGGCGATCGCGCGGTGGTCAGTCGCGGGCACCCCAAGCGCCGACAACCGTGCCAACCCTTGGGCATAGGCCCAGTCCATCAGTCTACGCGGTGCATCTGGCCCGCCGTGAACGTCGGCGATCATCCCCAGAACGCGGCCCAGTTTATCCCCAGCCCCACGGGCCCGGTTCATCGCCAGAACCGGCCCCAGCAACGCCCCGCAAATCGCTCCATGTGCAGCCCCGGTGGTGCCGCCGATCACCCCGGCCAAGCCATGCACCGCCCCCAGACCGCTGTTCGCCAATGCCAGCCCTCCGCACAGGCTGACCCAAGCCATATCATCCCGCGCCTGTGCATCTTCGCCCTGCATCAGCCGTTTCAGGGCTTCAAGGCCCAAGGGAATGGCGGGCAGGCACAGCGCATCGGTGAAGGGTGTGGCTTTGCAAGACACATAGGGCTCAATCACTTGGGTGATGGCATCGAGGCCCGAGGCCAGGGTGATGTCGCGCGGGCAATGATCTGTCAGGGCCGGGTCGATGATGGCCAGCCGTGCCAGCATTCTGTCGTCCCGCAGGCTGACTTTGCGGGCATGGTCTGGCAGGCCGATGACGGCGTTTTTCGTAACCTCGGCCCCGGTTCCCGATGTGGTAGGCATGGCGATGAAGGGTAAGGGGCCTGCGGCCAGAGGCAGGCCACGGCCCACCACCTCCAGATGGTCCATCGCGCCGCCGGGGGCGGGAATCAGGGCGGCCACGGCCTTGCCAAGGTCCAGCGCCGCGCCACCGCCCAAGGCCACCACCCAATCTGCGCCATGGCTGCGAGCGGCGATAACTGATTGTTCCAGAACGGACAGGGTGGGCTCCGCCGCGCAGGGCAGGGCCAACACAGAACATCCAACGGCACGCAAGCCATGGGTCAGCCATGCCGCCCGGTCGGCGTTTGCTCCATGCACGACGACCCCGCGCAGGCCATAAGCGGCAATCAGGGCGGGGGCCTTCGCGGCCTCACCCCGGCCAAAGACGATGCGACCGGGGATTGAGATGCCAAAGGGCGTCATACGGCCATTGTGGCCGCAACCGCGCGGCCCCACCGGGTGTATTTGGCGTCTCGGGTGGCAGCGTCCATGGTGGGGGTGAACCGATGGTCCAGGGCCCAGCTTTTGGCGAATTCCTCTGGGCTGCCGAAAATGCCGGCTTGCAAGCCTGCCAGATAGGCGGCACCCAGGGCTGTGGTTTCCGTCACCACAGGGCGATCCACCGGCGCACCCAGAATATCCGACAGGAACTGCATGGCGAAATCCGATGCTGTCATCCCACCATCCACCCGCAGCACGCCGTCTGCCGCTGTGCCCCAATCAGCGCGCATCGCCTCCAGCAAGTCGCGGGTCTGGTAACCCACCGATTCCAGTGCGGCGCGCGCCAACTCGGCAGGCCCCGAATTGCGGGTCAGCCCATAGATTGCACCCCGGCAATCAGGGTGCCAGTAGGGCGCGCCGAGGCCGGTGAAGGCGGGTACCAAAATTACGCCTTGAGCCACGTCGGCGGCATCGGCGAGGGCTTGGGTTTCACTCGCATGGCGAATGATCTTCAGCCCGTCCCGCAGCCATTGAACGACCGCCCCGGCAATGAAGATTGACCCTTCAAGCGCATAAGTCGGTTTGCCGCCCAGTTGATAGGCGATGGTCGTCAGCAACCGGTTCTTGGAGGGTACCATGTCCGCCCCCGTGTTCAGCAGCGCAAAACAGCCGGTGCCATAGGTGGATTTCATCATACCGGGGCTGAAACAGGCCTGCCCCACGGTGGCTGCTTGTTGGTCGCCTGCCACGCCGGTTATCGGGATCTCTCGCCCAAACAGATCAGCGCGGGTCGTGCCAAAGTTGGCGGCGCAATCGCGCACTTCTGGCAGCAAAGACATCGGCACGTCCAGCAAAGAGCAGATATCGGCGTCCCACGCGCCTTTGGCGATGTTGTACAGCATGGTGCGTGAGGCGTTGGTGGCGTCGGTCACATGCACTCGGCCCCCGGTCAGGTTCCAGATCAGCCAAGTGTCAACCGTGCCAAAGGCCAGTTCGCCCCTTTCCGCCCGCACCCGTGCGCCGGGGACGTTGTTCAGCAGCCACGCCACCTTGGTGCCGCTGAAATAAGGGTCGAGCAGCAGGCCGGTGCGGGTGGTGATCATGGCCTCATGTCTCGCCGCTTTCAGGGCGTCACAGGTGGGGGCGGTGCGGCGGTCTTGCCAGACGATGGCGTTGTGGATGGGTTGGCCGGTGGCGCGGTCCCAGATCAGGGTGGTTTCGCGCTGGTTGGTGATGCCGATGGAGGCGATGGAGGATGCGTCGATCCCGGCCTTTTCGATGGCGGCGCGGGCGGTGCCTGCCACGGTGGCCCAGAGGTCAGACGGGGCATGTTCGACCCAGCCGGGGTGGGGGTAGTGTTGGGGGAATTCTTCCTGTGCTGACGACACGACCCGCAAGGCAGCATCTAATATGATGGCACGACTGGAGGTGGTGCCTTGGTCGATGGCGAGAATATGGGTCATGTGAATCTCGGTCCCTTAGAGAGGCTGTCCCGGTGTGGGGCATTATCTTATTGCACAAAGTCAGGTACTTGTGCTTTCAGTTTAACGAACTGTTAACCTTTGGCAAACTTTTACGAAGTGTTTGCAGCCGGGGGTGGAGAAGCGTTTCCCATCGGTTTCAGAGGTTCGACGCAAGAATTTTCTCTCTGGGTTCAGGTTGTAGGTCCGGGCTTGGCGAAAAGGGTTTTAGACGCGGTCGGAGGGAAAATTCGCTGACACAGTCTGCACATCGGCGAGTCGTTGAGCGGACGAAGAAGACGCGTGTTCGCCTCTTCCTTCCCTTGCCCGGATTCAAGGGCGAAGCCCGCCGGGCAGCGCCCGACCGCCCCCTCGGGCGGGCGCTTTTGCAACGTCACCAGCAGAACTTCGGGGGGAGAATTTGAACCATAAAGTGCCTAGAATCAGCGCTGCGGCGCCCACCCGGCGGTCAAGCGCCGCCCTCTGTTGGGTCTTGCTGAATGACTGCAAGAGGCTCAGAGCTGTCATCCGACACCCCACCCTTAGGGCAGAAAAAGGGCGGGGGTTTCCCCCCGCCCTTCTGTCTTATTTCTGCCAGGACTTGATCAGCTCGTCATAGGCGATGGTCTCGCCTTGGGGCTTTTCGTTCTCCAGCTTGGCCACCGGTGCGCCGGGGGCGTCAAGCCAGATCTGCGCGTCCTGCTCTTCGTTCATCTTCGGGCCGATGTCGCCCTGAACGCCTGCTTTTTCGATCCGGCTCAGGACTTTTTCCTGCTCGGCGCACAGTGCATCCAGTGCTTCTTGCGGGGTTTTATCCCCAGACATGGCGTCGCCGATGTTCTGCCACCACAGTTGCGCCATCTTCGGATAATCCGGGATGTTGGTGCCGGTGGGCGACCATGCGACGCGGGCGGGCGAGCGGTAGAACTCGACCAGACCGCCAAGTTGCGGCGCGCGGTCCGTGAAGTGCTGGCTGTCGATGGTGGACTGACGGATGAAGGTCAGGCCGACATCAGACTTTTTCAGATCGACGGTTTTGGACGATACGAACTGCGCGTAAAGCCATGCGGCCTGTGCGCGGTCCACCGGGGTGGACTTCATCAAAGTCCACGACCCCACGTCCTGATAGCCAACCTTGGTGCCTTCGGTCCAGTACGCACCATGCGGCGAGGGGGCCATACGCCATTTTGGCGTGCCATCCTCGTTCATCACCGGCAGGCCGGGCTTGACCATGTCGGCGGTGAAGGCGGTGTACCAGAACATCTGCTGGGCAATCTGGCCCTGGGCAGGCACGGGGCCAGCCTCGCCAAATACCATACCAGCCGCTTCGGGTGGCGAGTATTTTTGCAGCCATTCAATCGACTTGCTGACGGCATAGACCGCCGCCGCATCGTTGGTGGCCCCACCACGTGCGACGCACGAGCCGACAGGACGCGAGTTTTCGTCAACCCGGACACCCCATTCGTCAACCGGGATACCGTTGGGTTCACCCTTGTCGCCCATACCGGCCATCGACATCCACGCGTCAGTGTACCGCCAGCCCAAGCTTGGGTCTTTCTTGCCATAGTCCATGTTGCCATAAACTTTGTCCGGCCCGCCTGCGTAGGTCATATCCCGGCCGGTGAAGAACTCTGCGATGTCTTCATAGGCCGACCAGTTCAGCGGAACGCCCAGATCGTAGCCATATTTGGCTTTGAAATCTTCTTTGGTTTTGGCGTCGTTGAACCAGTCATAGCGGAACCAGTAAAGGTTCGCGAACTGCTGGTCGGGCAGTTGGTACAGTTTGCCATCGGGGGCGGTGGTGAATTTCAGCCCGATGAAATCGGCCAGATCGAGCCCGGGGTTGGTGACGGCAGCGCCTTCGCCAGCCATCCACTCGGTCAGATCGCGTGCCTGCTGATAGCGCCAGTGGGTGCCGATCAGATCGCTGTCGTTGATATAGGCGTCATAGATGTTCTCGCCCGACTGCATCTGCGTTTGCAGCTTTTCGACCACATCGCCTTCGCCGATCAGATCATGGGTGATCTTGATGCCGGTGATTGCAGTGAAGGCCGGGGCCAGCACCTTGGATTCGTATTCATGCGTGGTGATGGTTTCCGACACGACCTTGATGTCCATGCCTGCAAAAGGCTTGGCCGCGTCGACGAACCATTGCATTTCGCCTTCCTGGGCGGCGCGGTCCAGTGTGGACAGCGGGCCGATTTCGGCGTCGAGGAAGGTTTTTGCCGCCTCCATGTCGGCAAACGCCGGCATGCCCATGGCCATCAGCGCAAGCGCCATGGCGGTTGTCGATTGACGCAATCTCATAGTATTCCTCCCAGAATGTTGAGACATTTTTTCGTCGTTAGTGGCCTTCGGGCAAGGGCTGTGCCCCCGCCCGAAAGGGTCGTGTCCCGGTCACACCCAGCGAAACACCGCTGCGGCATAGACAAGGCATAGGATCAGCGCGAACGTCAGCGGTGCGCCGAAAGCAAAGAGCCAGCCCAGATTGATGAAGGCGGACCCCAAAAGGGTGATGAACAACCGGTCGCCCCGGGTGGTTTCAATTCCCAGCACGCCAATGCGCGGGGTTTCGGGAAACCGGATGGCGAGGATGGTGAACAGAGTCAGCAAGCTGGCAATGGCCAGGAAAAACAGGGCGATTGGAAAAGACCACGCCATCCAGCCGCCGGGTATCAGGGGGGCTGTCCATTCGCGCACACCATCGGTGACGGGCACGGCCCAGACAAGCGCCGCGAAAGCCGCGGCAAGCACGCCACCTGCGGTGAGGTAGATAGAGGTCCAACGGGTATTGGTCATCACACCCTTCCCAGGGCAAAGCCCTTGGCGATGTAGTTGCGGACAAAGTAGATCACCAGTGCGCCGGGGATGATCGTCAGGATACCGGCGGCGGCAAGCACGCCCCAATCCATGCCGGATGCAGACACTGTGCGGGTCATGGTGGCGGCAATCGGTTTGGCGTTTACCGAGGTCAGAGTGCGGGACAGCAGCAGTTCCACCCATGAGAACATGAAGCAGAAGAACGCGGCCACGCCGACACCGGATGCGATCAACGGAAGGAAGATCTTGATGAAGAACCGTCCGAAGGAATAACCGTCGATATAGGCGGTCTCGTCGATCTCTTTGGGCACACCGCGCATGAAACCTTCCAAGATCCAGACCGCCAGCGGCACGTTGAACAGGCAATGCGCCAACGCGACAGCAATATGGGTGTCGAACAGCCCGATGCTGGAATAAAGCTGAAAGAACGGCAGCGCGAACACGGCAGGCGGGGCCATGCGGTTGGTCAGCAGCCAGAAGAACAGGTGCTTGTCGCCCATGAACGTATAGCGGCTGAAGGCATAGGCGGCCGGCAGCGCCACGGTCAGCGATATCACCACGTTCATCGTCACATAGATGATCGAGTTGACATAGCCCATGTACCAGCTTGGGTCGGTCAGGATGGTTTTGTAGTTGTCAAAGGTCAGGTCCGACGGAAACAGGGTAAAGGTTGACACGATCTCTGTGTTCGTCTTCAGGCTCATGTTCAGCAGCCAGTAGATCGGCACCAGCAAGAACAAAAGGTACAGGGTCATCAC
>JANNNF010000417.1:0-2035 GCA_031398405.1 Rhodobacterales bacterium
GGTCTATCTGGGCCTGCGGATGCTGTTAAACGCGCCTTTTGGCAATGTGCTCGTGGCGATCCGCGAAAACCCTGAACGGGCCGAGATGTTGGGCTATGATGTGCGGCGCTATCAACTGCTCGGCTTTGTAATCGGCGGAGCGTTGGCAGGGCTGTCGGGAGTGCTTTACACGGCATGGGGGCAATACATCACCCCTAGTTCGATGGGTATCACGGCCGCCGCGCTGCCAGTGATCTGGGTTGCCTTTGGCGGCCGCAAGGATGTGACAGCCACGCTAATAGGAACGCTGGTGATGATCTTTCTGTATCAGTGGTTGACCATCTATGGCAGCCAATACGCCATCGTGGTGATGGGGACGATCCTTGTCCTGACAGTGTTGTTTGCGCCCGAAGGGATCGTACTGACCTTGATGCGCTGGATTGCCGCGCGTCTGAAACCTGCAGGAGGCCAGCCATGATCTTGCAGACCAAAAGATTGTGCAAACGCTTTGGTGGCGTGCATGTGGCCCGAAACATTGATTTCGGCATCGAGGCGGGAGAGATTCATTGCCTGATCGGGCCGAACGGGGCGGGGAAATCGTCGCTGTTCCGACTGATCCTTGGGGCGCACCGGCCCGACAGCGGCAGCATCCTGTTCCGAGATGAGGATGTGACGGGCCTGCCGTCCTTTGCCCGCATACGCAAGGGTATGAGTGTGAAGTTTCAGGTGCCCGGTATCTTCAAGGACCTGAGCGTGCGGCAGAACCTTGTGATCTCATTCCAGCACCATCTGCATGGCCACGATCTGGAGGCGACGATCCAGCGCGTGCTGGACTTTGCCGGGCTGCAAGGGCTGGAGGAAAAAGCCGCAGGCACCCTGTCGCACGGGCGTCAGCAATGGCTGGAGATTGGCATGGCGGTCGGGGTGGAACCGCAGCTTTTGCTGCTGGATGAACCAACAGCCGGCATGTCGCCCGAAGAAACCCGCCAGACGGGGGAAATGCTGCGTACCTTGAATGCCCAAGGCGTGACCATTCTGGCGGTGGAACATGACATGTCGTTTGTGCAGCAGATCGCCGACCGGGTGACGGTGCTGCATTTCGGCGAAATCTTTGCCCAAGGGTCGGTGGCGGAAATCATCTCGCACCCCGGTGTGGCCGACATCTATCTGGGGGCGTCCGATGAGTGACATGCTGAAGGTCACCGATCTCCGCGCGGGATATGGCGGTGAGCCTGTCTTGCAGGGCATATCTTTGCGCGTCCGCAAAGGCGAAATTGTCGCTGTGATCGGTCGCAATGGGGTGGGCAAAAGCACTCTGATGCGCACACTGATTGGGTTGTTGCCGGTACGAGCGGGCCATATCGAATTTGCCGGGCAAGAGGTGAATAAAGTCACCGCACAGGCTCGCGCACGGATGGGCATCGGCTATATCCCCCAAGGGCGCGATGTGTTCCCCCGCCTGACGGTGCGGGAAAACCTGCTGGTGGGCGAAACGGCAAGGCGCGGCGGCACCCCGGATTACGACAAGGTTTATGAGTTCTTCCCCATCCTGAAAGAGCGTGCAAAACAGGCAGCGGGAACGCTTTCGGGGGGGCAGCAGCAACAGCTTGCCATCGGGCGTGCCATGGTGGGCGGGCCGGACCTGATGCTGCTGGACGAGCCGTCCGAGGGCATTCAGCCGTCGATCGTCAAGGAGATTGCCCGCAACATCAAACGGTTGAACGCAGAAAACGGTCTGACGGTTCTGTTCGTGGAACAGAACCTTGATCTGATCGTCAACCTCGCGCAGCGCGGCTTTGTCATCGACAAGGGCCGCATCATTGCTGAGGTCGCCCCGGATGACATCAAGGATCGGGATAAGGTGAAGAAATGGCTGGCATTGTAGGAATATCGCATCAAAAAGGAGACTGGG
This sequence comes from Rhodobacterales bacterium, assembly GCA_031398405.1. Classification (GTDB taxonomy): domain Bacteria; phylum Pseudomonadota; class Alphaproteobacteria; order Rhodobacterales; family Rhodobacteraceae; genus JANNNF01. The sequence continues at coordinate 1,892 of JANNNF010000417.1, forward strand.
CATGAGCTGGTTTGATGCCTCTGTTATGGCGAAAAAAGGCGTGGCGCAGGGGAAACCCGGAACAAGCCACTTTATCGGGATCAAAGATCAAGGCACGTTCCACTACGTTTATGGTCCTTACGTCAAACCCGTGCTGGAGGTTGA
>JANNNF010000435.1:0-15440 GCA_031398405.1 Rhodobacterales bacterium
CCCAAGGCGGCCCCGAGTACCAGCACCGCGAGCAAGATTAGCGGCAAAGGGACCCCTGCCCCGTTCAGCATAGCGGCGATCATGCCCGACAGCGCAAGGTTTGCGGCCACCGAAAGGTCGATACACTTGGTCAGGATCACGATCATCTGACCAATAGCCAGAATGATCAGCGGCGAGGTGTCGTTGAACACCGCCCCCAGATTGGCGGGGGTGATAAAGGCGGGAAACCGCAGCGCGATTGCGGCAATCAGCACCAGAATGGCCGCCGCCAGCAGCGCCTCGCGGGATTTCAGAATGTTCATGCGGCCTCCGGTATGCCAGCAGCGGCGCGGACCAGCGCCTCGGGGGTCAGGGCCGCGCCTGTCAACTCGGCCACAATCCGACCTTCGCGCATGACGATCACCCGGTCCGACATGCCCATCACCTCGGGAATTTCAGAGCTGACCATGATCACCGCCAACCCTTCGGCGGCGAGTTCGGCCATGAAGGCATGGACGGCAGCCTTGGACCCGATGTCGATGCCCTTGGTGGGTTCATCCAAGATGATCACCCGCGGTTTGGTCGCCAGCCACTTGGCGATCACCACCTTTTGCTGATTGCCACCAGAGAGTTGACCCAGATCCTGATCAAGGCTCGCCGCCCGCAGATCGAGCCTTTGGGTGTAGGCGCGGGCTAAGGCAAACTCCTTAGCCAGTCGAAGGAACCCATTGCGCGAGGTTTTAGTCAGCGAGGGCAGCGTGACGTTCTGATAGATTGGCAGGCCTCTGACCGCCCCTTGCCGCCCACGATCTTCGGGGACATAGACGATGCCGTTCTCTATCGCTTGGGCAGTGGACCGGATCACCACCACCTTTTCACCCACCCGCGTCGCCCCCTTGGACGGTTTGGTGATGCCGAACAGCGCCTGCATCACCTCGGACCGCCCTGCGCCGACCAGCCCGTAAAAGCCAAGAATCTCGCCTTTGCGCAGGGTAAAGCCGATGTTGGCAAACTCCGTCGGGTGGCTATAGCCTGCAACTGTCAGCGCAGGGGCGCCGATGTTCGGCGTGCGCTTGGGGAAAATCTGATCGACCGACCGGCCCACCATCATCTGCACCAGCGCACCTTCCGTCACCCCCGCCATCTCGCCTTCGCCAACGAACTGGCCGTCGCGGAATACGGTGTAGCGGTCGGCGATGCGGAAAATCTCATCAAATTTGTGGCTGATGAACAAGATGGCCTTGCCCTGCGCCTTCAGCATGGCCACAAGATCATACAACTCATTGATTTCTTTGTACGACAGCGCTGCCGTGGGTTCGTCCATGATCACCACCCGCGCGTCGATGGACAGCGCCCGCGCAATCGCCACCAGATGTTTGGAGGCAATCCCCAGGTCGCGCAGCCGCAGATCGGGGTTCAGATCGGCCCCGATCGACGCGAGCAAACGCACTGCGCCCACCCGCATCGCGGCCCGGTCGATCAGACCAAATCGGCTGCGTGGCGCATGGCCCAGCCAAATATTCTCGGCCACGCTCAGATCATCAAACAGCACGGTTTCCTGATGGATTGCCGTCACCCCTGTCGCCGCCGCCGCATCAGCACTGGCAAAATGCACAGGCTGGCCGGACATTTCGATGGTCCCGGCATCGGGTTGGTAGATCCCGGTCAACACCTTGACGATGGTGGATTTTCCAGCCCCATTCTCACCTATCAACGCCGTTACTTGCCCGGCGTATAGGTCCAGCCGCACATCGGACAGGGCCTTTACGCCGGGAAATGTTTTCGTAATGCCGCGCAGGGATAGAACAGGGGTCATGAAAGTCTTCCGCTCGGATAGGGCAGTCTGGCGGGCGCAGCGGCCCGCCAGACCGGACAGATCAGAAAATCGACTTGAACTCTGCGATGTTCGACTTGTCATAGGTGAAGGGGTCCGACATGGCCGCTTCGTTATTGTCGTCCAGCTTGGCATTACCCATCCGGCCCATGCCGATCTCTGCGCCCGGTTCTGCCTTGGCCCCTTTGACGAGGTTGTAAGACAGCATGGTTGCCGCGTACCCCAGATCAATCGGGTTCCAGATCGCGAAGGACACCGTGGCCCCGGATTCAACAGCACCCGCCATTTCCGAAGGCAGGCCGAGGCCGGTCACGTTGATCTGACCGATCTTGCCCGCATCCGTCACAGCCTGCGAGGCCGCAAGAATGCCCACAGTCGTCGGCGCAATGATCGCTTTGAGGTTGGGGTAAGTTGCCATCAGACCCTGTGCCTCACGGTAGGATTTGTCAGCAAGATCATCACCATACACGGTGGCCACCAGATTGACGCCGGGATAGTTGCCCATCACCTTGGTCATTTCCTCGATCCAGATGTTCTGGTTGGTCGAGGTTGCGGTGGCCGACAAGACCGCCACATCGCCGCCGTCAGGCATGCGATCTGCCGCGAGCTTGATGATGGTGTTGCCAATCAGGGCAGAAGACGACGGGTTTAGGTGCATCTGACGGCCGTCTTTGGCCACGCCACTGTCCCATGAAATCACCGTGATACCACGCTCCATCGCCTTTTTCAGCGCCGGGGCAACTGCATCAGGGTCGTTGGCCGAAATTGCGATGGCGTTCACGCCTTGGGCGATCAAGCTGTTGATCACTTCGATCTGGCCTTCGGCGGTGGTATCGGTCGGGCCAGTGTAGATGATTTCGACATCGCCGAGTTCCTTGGCGGCTTCTTCCGCCCCCTTGTTGGCGGCCTCGAAAAACCCGATCCCAAGCGCCTTGACGACGAGTGCTATGCGCGTGGTTTCGGCGGCAGCGGTGGTCGCCATCAATGCAGTCGCTACCGCAGCGGTGGTCAGTGCTTTTGTCCAGAAGCTCATGTTTTCCTCCCTTGAGCGTTGTTCTATCCGCGCCTCATGCCTCCTGCGCGGTGTCTTTCCGTTCGCTGGCCCCGGCTTGGGCCACGATCAACCGTATATCCGCCGCCTCGATCATCGCGGCGTCGCGGTCAGTGATGCCATCATCGGTGATGAGGGTGTGAATACGGGCCAGCGGGCACAAAAGCAGGCTGGACCGTTTGCCGAACTTGCTGCTGTCGGCGAGGATCACCAGTTCATCTGCCTGCCCGATCAGTTTCTGTTCGGCTTGCACCAGCAGCGGGTCCGCCTCCATCACGCCCAAGGCCGCAAGACCGTGGCAGGACATGAACATGCGGCGGGCATAGAAATGGCGTGATCCGTCATCGTCAAACGGCGACAGGATGATGTTTTGCTCGCGGTAAATCGCGCCGCCCGGCAGCAGCACGGTGTTTTTCGAGTGTTTCAGCAGATGTTCCGCAATCGGAAAGCTGTTGGTGAATACCTGACAGCGCCGTGCCGACAAGGGGTGCACCATCTGAAAGGTGGTGGTGCCACCGTTGATTATGATCGCCTCGCCATCCTCGCACAGATCGACCGCCGCGCGGGCAATGGCGCGCTTTTCGGCCGCATGCAGGCCTTCATTCACGCTGAATGGGCGCCCCGCTAGGCCGACAAATTGCGGCGGGCTGATCGATTCCGCCCCGCCCCGCACCCGGCGCAGTTTCTTTTGCACATGCAGGGTAGCGATATCCCGGCGGATCGTGGCCTCCGATGCCGCCGTCAGCGCCACCAGATCCAGCACCGTGACCACGGGCCGGTCCTGAACCGCAGATAGGATAAGCCGGTGGCGTTCGCTTTCGTGCATCTCAATCTCCCTGCCGACAAGCTTCCATCGTTTTCGATCACTGTCAATCATTTTCAGTCACAATAATCATTATGCAAGTGCAGCATGATTGAACTTGATTGTTTGTGATTGACAATCCGCCGCATCTTGGCACATTTGACACAGACGCGAGGGAGGATGCGATGACCAGAACCACCGGGACCCGGCTTGAAAACCTGTGGGATGATGCCCGCGCGACAGGGATGACCGAGTCGGAAAAGCTGCTGTACCGATCCAACCTGCTTGGGTCCGACAAGCGCATCACCAATTATGGCGGCGGCAATACATCCGCCAAAGTCATGGAACGTGATCCCCTGACCGGCGCTGCGGTCGAGGTGCTTTGGGTCAAAGGATCAGGCGGCGATGTGGGGTCCATCAAGATGGACGGCTTCGCCACACTTTACATGGACAAATTGCAAAGCTTGAAGGGCATCTACCGCGGCCTTGCGTTTGAGGATGAAATGGTCGGCCATCTGCCGCATTGCACTTTCAATCTGAACTCCCGAGCCGCCAGCATCGACACCCCGTTGCACGCCTATGTTCCGCGCAAACACGTTGATCACATGCACCCCGACGCGATCATTGCCATCGCGGCCTCGGTCAATTCGCGCGAGTTGACGCAGCAGATTTTTGGCGACGACATTGGTTGGCTGCCATGGAAGAAGCCCGGGTTTGAACTCGGCCTGTGGCTCGGTGATTTCTGCGCCAAAAACCCGAATGCCAAGGGGCTGATCCTTGAATCGCACGGATTGTTCACGTGGGATGATGACGCCAAGGCCTGCTATGAACTGACAGTGGCGACCATTCAGAAGGCGATGGATTGGTTCAGCGCCGAGACCGCCGGTAAGACCATTTTCGGCGGCGCGGTCCATGCTTCACTGGACGGTGCTGACCGCCGCGCCGTCGCCGCCCGCCTGATGCCGGCCATTCGCGGCATGATTTCCGACGTCAACCGCATGGTTGGCCATTTCGATGATCAACCTGCGGTGCTGGAATTCGTGAACTCGGCCAAGCTTATGCCTTTGGCCGCGCTTGGCACGTCTTGCCCCGACCATTTCCTGCGCACCAAGATCCGGCCCCTGGTGGTGGGCTTCAGTCCCGCCATGCCGGACGTCGACGCCACCCTTGCACAACTGGCGGGCCAGATTGCCGCCTACCGCGACGAGTATGCGGCCTATTACAACCGCTGCAAGCACCCCGACAGTCCGCCCCTGCGCGACCCCAATGCCGTTGTCTATCTGATCCCCGGTGTGGGCATGATCACCTTCGCCAAAGACAAGGCCACGGCCCGCATCTCGGGTGAGTTCTATGTGAACGCCATCAACGTGATGCGCGGTGCGGATACAGTCTCCACCTATTGCGGCCTGCCGGAACAAGAAGCCTTCGACATCGAATACTGGCTGCTGGAGGAAGCGAAACTGGCGCGGATGCCAAAGCCCAAATCGCTGGCAGGCCAAGTGGCCTTTGTCACCGGCGGCGCGGGCGGGATCGGGTCGGCCACCGCCGAACGCCTGCTGCGTGAAGGGGCTTGCGTCATGCTGGCCGATATTGATGAAGACGCGCTCGGCACAGTTGCGGCGGACCTTTCCAAACGCTTTGGCGCCGATGTCGTGCGCCGCGTGAAGATGAACGTGACCGATGAAACGGCGGTGATCGCTGCTTATTCACAGACAGCGGTGGAATTCGGGGGCTTGGATATTCTGGTGTCGAACGCGGGCATCGCGTCCTCTGCACCCATCGAGACCACGACCCTCGCGCTGTGGAACAAGAACATGGATATCCTGTCCACCGGGTACTTCCTTGTGTCGCGTGAGGCTTTCCGGCTGCTGCGCGCCCAGGGCATGCCCGGGTCGGTGATCTTTGTGGCCTCCAAAAACGGTCTCGCCGCCTCCCCCAATGCCTCCGCCTACTGCACCGCCAAAGCCGCCGAAATTCACCTCGCCCGGTGCCTGGCACTGGAAGGGGCCGAGGCGGGCATCCGCGTCAACGTGGTCAACCCAGATGCTGTGCTCAAGGGGTCAAAAATCTGGTCCGGCGCTTGGCTCGACCAACGCGCCAGCACCTACAAGACCGACAAAGACGGGCTGGAGGAGATGTACCGACAACGCAGCCTGCTGAAACGGTCGGTGTTCCCCGAGGACATCGCCGAAGGCATCTACTTCTTTGCCTCCGACCTTTCGGCCAAATCGACGGGCAATATCCTGAACGTCGATGCGGGCAATGTTCAAGCGTTCACGAGGTAGATGATGATTGATCCCATCCTGATCGAGGCTGAAAACGCCAAGCGGACCGAACACCTTACCAGCGATTACAACGCCTTGGGTGACCGTCTGGCCCGTCGTGGTATCGACATCGCGGCCATCAAGGCGCGCGTTGCCAAATACGGGGTCGCTGTCCCGTCCTGGGGTGTGGGCACAGGCGGCACCCGCTTTGCCCGCTTTCCGGGGGCCGGTGAGCCCCGCCACATCTTTGACAAGCTCGAAGATTGCGCCGTCATCCAGACCCTGACCCGCGCCACCCCCACGGTGTCGCTGCACATCCCGTGGGACAAGGCCCCCGCCGCCGACCTGAACGCCAAAGCGGCCGCGTTGGGACTTGGGTTCGATGTGATGAACTCGAACACTTTTCAAGATCAGGTGGACCAGCCCCTGTCCTACAAGCATGGCTCGCTGTCCCATGCCGACCGCGCCACCCGCCAGCAGGCTATTGACCATAACCTGGCTTGTGTCGAAATTGGCGAGGCCCTCGGCTCCAAAGCCCTGACCGTCTGGATCGGTGACGGCTCCAACTTCCCCGGCCAGCAGGATTTCACCCGCCAGTTCGACCGCTACCTCGACAGCCTGCAGGCCATCTACAAGGGCCTGCCCGAGGATTGGCAGTTGTTCACCGAACACAAGATGTACGAACCCGCCTTCTATTCCACCGTCGTGCAGGACTGGGGCACCAACTATCTGATCGCCACCGAACTTGGGCCAAAGGCCAAGTGCCTTGTCGATCTGGGTCATCACGCGCCCAACGTGAACATCGAACAGATCGTCGCCCGGCTGATCCGGTTTGGCAAACTCGGTGGGTTCCACTTCAATGACAGCAAATATGGCGACGATGATCTGGATACCGGGTCCATCGACCCCTACCGTCTGTTTCTTGTGTTCAACGAGTTGGTCGAGCATGAGGCCACCCCCGGGTTCCAGCCTGCGCACATGCTGGATCAGTCGCATAACGTGACTGACCCGATCGAAAGCCTGATGATGTCGGCAATGGAGGTGCAGCGCGCCTATGCCTGCGCCAGTCTGGTGGACCGCGATGCCTTGCGGGCAGCCCAGGATGCCAACGATGCCCTGGCCGCAACCAGCATTCTGAAAACCGCCTTCCGCACCGATGTGGAACCGATCCTCGCCATGGCGCGGGCCGACCAGGGTGGTGCGATTGACCCTGTGCAAGCGTACCGCACCGCAGGCTACCGCGCCAAAGTCTCGTCCATTCGCCCCGCCGTCACGGGCATCGGCGGCGGCATCGTCTGATAAAAATTATCTAAAATTTGCATTTTCTGTCTCTAAGTATCCCACGGGGGTCTGGGGGTGTGAAACCCCCAGTCCGACCTGTCAATTCGGCCCGTAGCCCGGTTTTTGTGCCCAAGCCCAGGTATCGCCGATCATCTGGCGCAGCGTTGAGTGTGCAGGTTCCCACCCAAGCTCCTCGTTCGCCCGCACCGACCCCGACACCAGCGATGCCGCATCCCCGGCGCGGCGCGCGCCTTGCACGATCGGCACTTCGGCATTGGTCACGCTGCGCGAGTGTTCAATCACCTCGCGCACCGAAAACCCCCGACCCGACCCAAGGTTAAACACCCGGCTGGCCTTGCCGTCCAACAACCAGCGCAATCCCAACACGTGGGCTGCCACCAGATCCATCACATGCACATAGTCGCGCACGCAGGTGCCGTCGGGGGTGGGGTAGTCCTGCCCGAACACCGTCAGCGCGGGGCGTTTGCCCGACACAGCGTCCAGCATCAGCGGAATCAGGTGAGTTTCGGGCACATGTTGCTCGCCTAACTCGCCCTCTGGATCAGCACCCGCCACGTTGAAATATCGAAAAATGACGTGGTTCAGCCCGTGGCTTTGCCGGAAGTTTTGCAAGATATCTTCAATCGCTCGTTTCGACGCCCCATAAGCGTTAATCGGCAGCTGTGTCGTGTCTTCATCCAGCATTACCCCGTCTTGATCACCATAGGTGGCGCAAGTAGATGAAAACACGAAGTTGCGCACCCCTGCCGCCACTGCCGCCTCAATCAGATTCAGCGATCCGCCGACATTGACGCGCCAGTATTTCCCGGGGTCCGACATCGATTCGCCCACAAGCGACAGCGCGGCAAAATGCATCACTGCCACCGGCCGATACGCAGCAAAAGCCGCGTCCAGTGCGGCGCGGTCCATCAGGTCGGCCTGCACGAATGGTCCGTATTTCACCGCCTCACGCCAGCCCGTGTTCAGATTGTCAAACACCACCGGCGTAAATCCCGCCTGCGCCAACACCTTGCACGCATGCGACCCGATGTAACCGGCACCGCCCGTCACCAGCACCACGCCGCCTGTCGCCTTGTCTGTCATGGTCTTGCCTTGCCCGTAACGTCTTGTCCGTCCAAGATTGTCTCACAGCCTACCGAGGGCGTACACCCCACAGAAACGTGTTTGCATCTTCGGGCTGGGCCATGTCGCAGCAACATCCGTTGCCGGGGCGAGGCTGTTGGGGCAGGGCTAAAATTTTGCGGCTGCAGAGGCGAGCCACATTGGCCCCTGCCGCTGCGTCAAGATGATGGCGGCATGAGCGTTATGGTGACGATGTGCATCCTAAGTCTCCATCGCACCCCTGCGTCAGTAAAAGAACAGACTGCCTTCAAGCATCGCCGCGTCTGTGACCTTTTCAATCCGTAAACTGTAACCGCCGCCAAAATCCAACAGCAAACCACCCGCCACAACCACAGCAGAATCAACGATATTCGCCAGCGTCTGGTTGCCCGCAGTTGCGTCTTCTATGCCGATACGGTCCTGTCCGGGGATAAAGTCAATGAAGCGATCCGATCCGCCGGCAAACCTGAATTCATCAGCCCCTGCTCCGCCCATGATGATGTCATTGCCCGCCCCGCCATCCAGAGTGTCGTTGCCCTCGCCGCCGACCAATTGATCATTTCCGCCAAAACCGTACAACACATCCATGCCAAACCCGCCGTAAAGCCAGTTGGCCTGCGTGTCGCCCGACAACGTGTCATGAAAGCGACTGCCCTCGATTGCCTCTATCAGTAGAAAAACATCGCCAAACGCATCGCCCAGATTGCGACTGGTGTCTGCAAGAGAGACCCTCACCGCAGCTGTCGACGTGCTGTAATCGGCAAAATCCGTAAGCGTGCCTCCATTCAGCGTATCGGCACCCGACCCGCCGTATAGCCTGTCAACGCCATTGCCACCAAACAGCAGGTCGTCGCCCGCCCCAGCGTAAAGTCTGTCGCTGCTGCTGCCGCCCGACAAGACGTTCGCCCCCGCGTTACCGACCAGGGTGTCGGCAAAACGGCTGCCTGTCAGCCCCTCAATCCCTACAAACTGGTCGCCTGCAGCCATGCCGGTGTTGGTTTGTGGCGCTGACAGACTGACCCACAGGCTTGTTGCGCCCAGCGAATAGTCTGCGATATCCACACCAGCGCCGCCATCAAGCCAGTCTGCCCCGTCACCGCCAACCAAAGTATCGTGCCCGTAACGACCGCTCAGCGTGTCACGGCCATTACCGCCTGCCAGAATGTTGTCAAATCGATCACCCGACAGCAGATCGTTGTGCGCGCTTCCGTGAATTTCTTCGATCTCCAGATAGGCGTCCCCCATGGCGTCCCCTTGGTTCTGCGACGCATCCGCAAGATCGACGGTGATGGCCCCCGTGCTGTACACATAGCTTACACTGTCCTGATCTGCCCCACCGATCAGAGTATCGGCACCCTCGCCTCCAATCAGCTTGTCATTGCCTGTACCGCCATTCAGCAGATCGGATCCGACCCGCCCGACGAGCAGATCTGCGCCGGCGCCGCCAAACAGGACGTCAGCCCTCGAACTTCCACTCAGATGATCCCGCTCTGCGCTGCCTTGCAGACCTTCAATTTCTGTAAAGATGTCACCTGCCGCAGCCCCGGTGTTCAACGTGGCATAGCCAAGATCAGCGTGCACTCCGACCACAGATGTCGAGTAATCGGCGATATCCACTCCCGCCCCGCCGACAAGAGTATCGGCCCCGTCTCCGCCAACCAAGGTGTCATTGCCTGTTCCGCCATTCAGCAAATCAGCCCCGGCGCGCCCATCAAGCCGGTCCCTGCCATCCGCACCATAAAGAGTATTCGCGGCATCATCCGCAGAAAGTGTGTCCGCAAAAAGACTGCCCCTCAATTGCTCTATGCTGATCAGTGTCAGGTCGCCCGCCAATTGCAGATCACACATCACGCCTGTGGCGCTGTCAGAAAAATCCGCGCAATCTTCACCCGCGCCGCCGTTCAGCGTATCTGCCCCGTCGCGACCTGAAAATACGTCGTTCCCCGCGCCGCCGCCCAACCAATCCGCCGCTACAGTGCCGCGCAAGGTATCATCGCCGTTGCCTGCAAGGACTGCTTCAACAGCATTGAACACATCGCCCAACGCCTCGCCGGTGCACAGCAAGGGCGCAATCATGTCGATCAGCAGTGGCCCGTTTGCCGCAGAATAATCAGCCAGATCGATACCTTGCCCGCCATCCAGCGTATCGGCCCCCGCCCCACCAACAAGCGTATCGTCGCCTTCGCGCCCGGACAAAAGGTCTGCGCCCGAGGCCCCCCCCAGCCAATTGTTGCCGACATGACCAATCAAGGTGTCGGCAAAACCCGACCCCAAGATATCCTCAATCGCGATATAGATGTCCCCCGCCGCATCCCCTGACGCACCTGACATTGCGCGCAGACTGGCGCTGACGCCGCCAGACGCCCCAGTGAAAGAGACAAGATCGCGCCCCGCACCGCCATCCAGCCGGTCAGCCCCGGCCCCGCCAGTCAAGACATCATCGCCCAGCCCGCCTGTCAGCGTGTCGTCGCCCACCCGACCATGCAGCTGATCATCGCCACCGTTCCCGGTCATTACATCGGACCCGCCCGACCCAGCAAGCGTATCCGCCCCCTGCCCGCCGATCACCCCCTCTACCGAGATCAGAACGTCGCCCGCAGCAAGGCCGGTGTTCGGGTCGGTTCCGGTCATATCGACCCTGATACCCGTCGGCGCGAGTGAATAATCGACCAAATCGGTGCCGGTCAGACCATCAATCGTATCAGCCCCCGAACTGCCCAAAATACAGTCTGCGCCAGTTGTGCCAGTTTGCACATCGTCGCCCACAGTGGCGTCCAGTGACGGAGGGAGGACAGGGGGTGGCACTTCGTGCCACAGTCCGAACAGGTCGGTCAGGGACAGGTGCGCAGCCAACAGCGGCTGGCCGTTGCCCGTCGTGATCACCAAAGTTTCGTTGCGGTAGGTCAGGACGGCGCCTGTTGCCGTGACCTGAAACCCAAGCGCCGACAGATCATAAACCCGGCCCCACGCAGTCAGGTCGATACGGTCGGTGCCGATCTGAAAGTCTGCAATCCGGTCTTCCACCCCGTCAGCCGACAGCACAAACATATCGGCCCCGGCCCCGCCATACAACCTGTCTGCCCCTGTGCCGTCAGCCAGAATATCGGCCCCCTCGCCGCCTTGCAGCAGATCATTGCCAGCGTTGCCCATCAGCAGATCACCCGCGGCGCTGCCGGTGAGCGTCTCGGCACCTGTTCCGCCCGATTGCGTGGCGGTCAAAGCACCCGGGTCCAGCAGCAACCGGGTTATGCCCGCGCCTTCGCCGCCCACAAACACCTCGATCCGCCCGTTAATCACCTGTGCTGCGATCGAGGTGATATTGTGCAGCGCCATCCCCGGCACCTGCAACGCCGTGGCCATCAGCACCAGACGCCCCCCCGGCAACAGCGCAAACAGGTTCAGCCCATCATCGCCGCCGCCCGCCAGCACGAACGCCCGGTCGCCCACCATGACGGTCGCCACTGCCCCCACCCCGCCAAACCGGGTGTCCAGCGTATCCATGATGTGATCAACCACCCGCAATTGCCCACCGGCATCTGCCGACAGCACGGAAAGCGACGATGAACTGCCCGCCCCGACAATCAGATACACGACCCCGCCCACTGTCACGCTTTGCAGGGCAGCGGGGTCGGTGATGCCAAGACCATCGGCGGCCCCGATCCGGCTGGTTTCGCTCAACTGACCATTGCTTGCGATGCGAAAGGCTATCACGGCATCGCTGGCCTGTGATGTCGCAATCAGCAGATCAACGCCACCGACCCGCACCGCCAGCAGGGCTGCCAGATCCACCCCCTGCAAAGCCGCCCCAAGACTTACGCTGGACACAAGACTTTGTGCCCCGCCACCGATACTGCGATAGACGTGGATCACGGATTCGTCTGCCCGAGCCGAAAAGAAGAATGTTGCCGTCCCAATGGCATAGACTGCCTGCGCCGCAACCACCCCCGCCAGACTGGCGGTCACCACCACCTCTGCCCCCAGACTGCCATCCCCTGCGAGTTGGTATCCAGTGGCGCGTGGGTTGTTGTTGCCAGTCACAAACAGGGTGGACTGCCCACCCTGACTGATCACATCCAGCCCCGCCCCAACAGGCAACCTTGTGCCCGACGCGATGCTTTGCTGATCCACAAGCCGCAGCGACGTGCCCACTTCAAACGCCAACAGCCCGCCACCTGCACGGGTGGTGGAATACAGCCACAAACTGCCTCCGGCCTGCACCAAGGCCAGATCGGTAATTCCCGACACAAGGTTCAGAGGCGCGCTCTGAAACGTCTCAACCACTGTAAAACCATACACGCCAGCACCCCCCCGGCACCTGAACCAACACGTCACTCCCGGGGGTAGGCTGCGCCCACATGTGCCGCGCGGCATGATCCAAGCGCGGCAAAACTGCGGCATATCCGTCAAATACCACAAGGTGCATCGGGGTGCCGTGGCGGGATGCGGCAGGTGGTTGGGGTGCCTGGTGCCATGCACCATTGCGCCAAAAGCCCGGATGCGGCAAATATGATGCTATGCTGAATTGGACCCTCTGATGGACGCTCTCGCCCCCCCCCCACTGGTCACGATCCTGATGGCCACCCGCAACGGGGCGACCTATCTGCCTGCGCAACTGGCCAGCATAGCCGCCCAGACGCACCGCAATTGGCAGCTTTGGGTGTCGGATGATGGATCCACCGATGCGACGCGGGCGATTTTGCAGAACTTCGCCGCCTCGCACCGGGTGACAGTCGTGCAAGGCCCGTGCCGCGGGTCCTCTGCGCGCAACTTCATGTCATTGCTGTGCCATCCAGACCTGCCGCCCGGGATTGTGGCCCTTGCCGATCAAGATGATGTCTGGCTGGAGGGAAAACTTGCCCGTGCCCTGCGCCGCATGGCCCGGGCAGCAGCCGCCCGCGATGACGCGGCAGACCTGCCCACGCTTTATGCCGCCGAAAGCATGCTGGTGGATGACCGGCTGGCCCCGTTGCGTTATTCCCGCGCGGCGGCGGTCGCACCCAATTTTAACAATGCCTTGGTGCAAAACCTGTTTGGTGGCCATACCACCGTGCTGGATGCCGCTGCCTTGTCCCTGGTCCGCCGCGCCGGGCAGCAAGACGAAATCGCCTATCACGACTGGTGGATTTATCAACTCGTGGCAGGGGCGGGTGGCAATCTGGTGCTCGACCACGCGCCGATGGCGCTGTATCGCCAGCACGCCAGCAATTCATTGGGTGGCCTCGCCGGAATGGGCGGCAATGCCAAACGTGTGTCGATGGCCCTGCGCCGCCAGTTCGCCAGAATGATCGAGGCACAGGCCGGTGCGCTGTGGCAGGTGTCGCATCTGCTGACCCCGGATGCCCGCGCCGTACTGGAGGAGTTTCGCACTGCCCCGACCATTGGCCCCGGTCGCGTCGCAGCTTTGCGCAAACTCGGCATTAAACGAGCTTCAAAGGCAGGGACCGCGGCCTTCATGGCAGCGGCGTTTCTGGGCCGGTTGTAAACAAGTGTCCAAGCAAGTCACTGTCGGCTGGCCTTGGGGAGTATGGGTGGGGTGTGGGTGCGGCCAGCCGACAGCTTCAGTTGCTGCTTGCCCCGTAAGCCTGCCAAATCATGCACAGCTCTGCAATCACAAGATGCATAAGTAATCTTCATTTTCGCTAAAATTGAACCGCTTTCCTTCACCTTTTCGCAAGACTGCTTAACAGTTGACTAAACTGCCACTTGAACGGGAACAAAAACAGATCAAATAGGGCGTGCTGGCCAAACCATGCAGGGAATCAGCCGCCCGGAGGGACCACGCGATGCCGCATAACAATACCAATACCCTGTCCGAGCGCCCCGAGGTGCTGACCCGCCCCAAACTGGAGGGCGGCCGCAGGTTTGTCATGCACAGCCCCTTTACCGCCGCAGGCGATCAGCCCGCAGCGATCCGTGAATTGACCGCAGGGGTGCTGGACGGCGAACATGACCAGGTTTTGTTGGGGGCCACCGGCACCGGCAAGACCTTTACCATGGCGCGCATCATCGAAGAAACGCAGCGCCCGGCCATTATCCTTGCGCCCAACAAAACCTTGGCTGCGCAGTTATATGGCGAATTCAAAAGCTTCTTCCCCGAGAATGCCGTCGAATACTTTGTATCCTACTATGATTACTATCAGCCCGAGGCCTACGTTGCCCGGTCCGACACCTATATCGAGAAGGAATCGCAGATCAACGAACAGATCGACCGCATGCGCCACTCGGCCACGCGGGCGCTGCTGGAAAGGGATGATGTCATCATCGTGGCATCAGTATCGTGCATTTATGGTATCGGGTCGGTGGAAACCTATTCTGCGATGACGCAGGATCTTATCACCGGGCAAAGCTACGACCAACGCCGGGTGATTGCCGAACTGGTGGCGCAAGCCTACCGGCGCAACGATATGGCCTTTGCGCGCGGCAGTTTCCGGGTGCGCGGCGACAGCTTGGAAGTTTGGCCTGCCCACTTGGAAGACCGTGCGTGGCGCTTTTCCTTCTTTGGCGAGGAGTTGGAGGCGATCATCGAATTTGACCCGCTGACCGGGGCAAAGACCGACAATTTCAAGCAAATCCGTATCTACGCCAACTCGCACTATGTCACCCCGCGCCCGACGATGAATCAGGCGGTGCAGGGCATCAAACATGAACTCCGCACCCGGCTGGATCAGTTCGTGGCCGAGGGCAAGCTGTTGGAAGCCCAACGGCTGGAACAACGCTGCCAATTTGATCTGGAAATGCTGGAAGCCACCGGCGTCTGCAATGGTATTGAAAACTACTCACGCTATCTGACTGGGCGCGCGCCGGGCGAACCACCACCCACGTTGTTTGAATTTATCCCCGACAATGCCATTGTTTTTGCGGATGAATCCCATGTGTCCATCCCTCAGTTCGGGGGCATGTACAAAGGCGACTTTCGGCGCAAGATGACGCTGGCGGAACATGGGTTCCGGCTGCCAAGCTGCATGGACAATCGCCCTCTCAAATTCGAGGAATGGGATGCCATGCGCCCGCAATCGGTGTTTGTGTCGGCCACCCCGGCGGCGTGGGAGCTGGAACAGACCGGTGGCGTGTTTACCGAACAGGTGATCCGCCCCACCGGGTTGATCG
>JANNNF010000434.1:0-1555 GCA_031398405.1 Rhodobacterales bacterium
CAGCCAGAGGACCGAGAATGAATCCAGGTGCTCCAAACAAAAGAAGACCGCCGATGATCGAAACGAAAGCAGGAATAGTATGCAGGCGCAGACGGTTGCCGACGAATATCGGCCGTAGCACGTTGTCAACGCTACCCACCACGATCCCACCCCACGCGGCAAGAATGAGCGCCCTTATCCAATTTCCCTCCAGAAGGAGCAGGAGCGCTGCAGGAAGCCAGACGATGAAGGCCCCAAGGACTGGTACGATCGACAACAGCCCCATGACTAACCCCCAAAGCAGAGGCGTGGGAAGACCGAGCACCCAGAACATCAGGCCGCCCAAAGTGCCCTGGACTGCGGCCACGGCAAGTGTTCCATAGACTGTCGCGTGAACTGTTTCGGCCACCCGCAGCAGCAGGTGTTCCGCCTCGGGTCCGGTCAACGGTAACCATGCCTTGATCATTGCCTTGGCAGCCAGCCTGTCGCGCAAGAAATAGAACAAAAGGTAGAAGGTAACGAACACCTCAACCACTTGCAGTAACGACCCCTTGACGAAAACCGCCCCGAGATTGCTGAACCAGGTCGCAAGTGCGGACATCATCGACGGCAGATCGAACTGACGGTCAATCCATGCGCCAAACGGTGCAAGGGCGGGATGGCTGTCAAGCAGAGCCTGAAGTTCGCCGCCTTCGACGCGCACCTGGAGCGACTGGATACCAGAAGCCGCCTCCGTGATGAGGCGTTCGACCACGAATATGGCTGGCACGACCACGACGATGATCACTATGGCGGTCGACAGCAACGCTGAGATGTTCGGGTGCCTGATGAACTTTTCGACCCGCGTATGAAGCGGAGCGAAGAGGATCGACAGCGTCAGCGCCCATGTAATCGCGCCTAGAAAAGGCCAGGCGATCAAGATGCAAAGGAATACGCCGCCGAGGCTGGCGACTGCCAATGCCAGGCGCCTAAAACGGCTGCTTCGGGGTGATCGGGGCTCTGGTTTCATGGGTTCACCGCACAACCAGATCCAGCAAAAGCAATCCCAGAGATGATACAAGGCCCGCAACGGGCACCCACGTCGGACAGACGAAGACCTGCGGAGGCGGATCGGTTTCGAAGGACTTAATGCGGATCAGGGTGATGTTGATGATCGCGAAGATCACCAGCGTGAAACGGGCAGTCAGGTCGGCCAGTCCGGCCAACGGGACTGCAAGCGCCAAGATCAGGATTGCCGAAACGCCGATCCCGGTTGCCAAAAGCGGAGTTCCGGTTCTGGCGTTCAGATGCGTCAGGACCTTTGGAAGATTGCCTTGGGTCGCCAACCCGTAAAGCACCCGAGATATCATGATGACATGCACGATGATTCCGTTCAGCGTCGCTATGACGGCGATCATACTCATTGTTATCAGCGGCAACCCGGTCAGCCTTTCGAACACCAGCGCCAAGGGGGCGCTGGAGGTGGCAAGCTCTTCCGGCGGCACTGCGACAACAGCGACCCAGACCACCAGCGCATAGACTAGTGCCGTCAATCCTAGCGTCAGGAAAAGCGCCCACGGCAGCGTGCGCGAAGGGG
>JANNNF010000438.1:0-2972 GCA_031398405.1 Rhodobacterales bacterium
CCTGTATAAGGCAGGTCTGCGAGCGGGCCGTTGGCGTCAACGAGAAACGTGTCAGGCGTGATGACATAAGGATTGCTGAAGTCGATCACTTCACGCCGTTCGGGGCTGGGCCCCATCGTCAGCACGGCATCGAATTTGCCCGCGACCAGCGACGGGATCTGGCTGTCCCAGTCCTGAGCTATGAAGGTGCATTCGAGCGCTGCGCGCTTGCACACCTCGCGGGCCACATCCAGATCCAGCCCCTCCAATTCGCCCGCGGGCGTGACCGCATTAAACGGCGGAAACGCGCCCTCGACCCCTATTGTGATGGCCTTCCAGTCTTTCGCATGACCAGCGGTACTCGCAATGATGACCAGAACGGACGCTGTGGCAACGGAGGCAATGGTGCGGGCGTTTTTCATTTCTTTCTCCGGATCGTAGGGCAGGGGCGAACCCGGCTTGCAGGTCGTGGCGCTGCAGCCGGGTTCATTGGGGCCGGGTGGCTCAGGTCACATCGCAGGGCTGAGGTCCATCTTGAACCACTTTTCCGACAGCGCCTTCAGCGTGCCATCTGCCGCCATCTCGGCAACGGCTTTGTTCAAGATCGCCTGCAGTTCGGGTTCGTCCTTGCGGATGCCGAGGCACACGCTGTTGGCCATGACACCGCCGGTCAGCCATGGGCCGGTCACCTTAAGCGCGCCATTGCTGGCCGCCGCACGGTCGTTCGCAAACACCAGGTTGTCGAACGTCGCATCCAGACGCCCGCCGGTCAGGTCAAGCTGGCTTTGCTCGGACGACTTGTAGCTGCGGACGGTTGCGACATCGGCAAAGGTTTCCTCGCTGAACTGCAACTGGCTGGTCGACAGCGCCGCCCCGAGGGTCTTGCCCGCCATCAGCTCTTTCAGTTCGGCCACAACCTTCTGCCCTTCGGGGGTATCAACCGCAAACCGTTCGCCCGTGTAGGGCAGGTCGGCCAGCGGCCCGGCCGCATCCACAAGGAACGAGTTCGGTGTCACCACATAGGGGTCGGAAAAGTCGATCACTTCACGGCGTTTCGCGTTGGGGCCCATGGTCAGCACAACGTCGAACTTGCCCGCAACCAGCGAGGGGATCTGGCTGTCCCAGTCCTGCGCAACAATCGTGCACTCCAGCGCCGCACGCTTGCAGACCTCGTTGATCACGTCCAGATCCAGCCCCTCCAGCTCGCCCGAAGGTGTCGTTGCATTGAACGGCGGGAAGGCACCTTCTACACCGACGGTGATCGCCTTCCACTCTTTCGCATTGGCTGCGCCAAACGGCACAAGCGCCAGCATCGAAACTGCGGCCATCAGTGCAAAACTGCGTCTTTTCATCAAGATATCCTCCAACTGTTGTGACTTTATCTGCTGTCCGGGGTTCTTGGGGCGGTCACCCCACACATCCGTTGTCACAAAAAAGATGAACCGCTTTCCCGAGTCAGAGAAGCGGAATGTCGTTCACAGATGAGAACATGGTTCACAAATTACCTTCACGCGGGATCTCGCACGTTGCGATGACATGGCGTACGACAGCCTCGTGTGTGGCGAACCACACATCGCCACGACTGCGGATATGGGCGATGAGCTCGTCCAGCATCCACAGCCGCGACCGGTGCCCGATGATGTCGGGGTGCATCGTCAGCTGGAAAAGGCCGCCCTCGGCATACGCCGCGTCAAACTCGCGCCGGAAGATATCAAGGATATCGGACGGGGCAATCTGTGGACGCAAGCCCCCCCAGCGGTCCATCACCAGATAGGCCGCATCGTCGCGGATCCATTCCACGGGCAGTTCGGTGACACC
Organism: Rhodobacterales bacterium; assembly: GCA_031398405.1. Taxonomy (GTDB): domain Bacteria; phylum Pseudomonadota; class Alphaproteobacteria; order Rhodobacterales; family Rhodobacteraceae; genus JANNNF01. The sequence continues at coordinate 1,798 of JANNNF010000438.1, forward strand.
GCAGGGCCGCCCGTCCAGCAGCAGTTCATAACAATCCACGTCTGCCATCAGCGAGCTGTCGTAAAGCAGTCCCATCTCGACCGAAATTCGCAGCGTATTGTCGGAAAAGTCCCAGGATGGCGTGCGGATGCCCACGGGGCGTTTGCCGGAGATGGCTTCCAGCGCGTCTGCGGCGCGAAATTGCAGGTCGCGTTCGACAGTACCTTCCAGCAGGGTGTTGCGTTCGTGGATCCAGCCATGCAGGCCAATCTCGTGCCCGTCGGCCACAAGGCCGCGCTGTTCGTCGGGATAGTGGATCGCCGTCACTGCAGGCACGAAGAATGTCGCCGGAATTCCGTAACGGGCCAGCAGCGCCTTGATGCGCGGCACACCCTGGCGCGCTCCGAACTGCCCTTGCGACAGCGCCGAGATCGACCTGCCGCCATCGCGCAACTCGAACGTGTCATGATCGCTGTCGAAAGACAGGGCGATTGCGCAGCGCGCGCCGTCCGGCCACGCATCGGGGCGCAGCGCCCGACCGGCCCGCGCCCGGTTCATCAACTGTTGCAGGCGCTCTTCGGGCCAAGTCCATGTCGGCACGGGTTGTGTCATGGCGATGGCCCCCCGCTGACTGAAATCGTTTGTCCGGTGATCCAGCTGGCCAGCGGCGAGGCCAGAAACATCACCGCGTTGGCGATGTCTTCCGGCTCGCCCAGCCGCCGCAGCGGTATGTCCTCGATCATCGCCTTCTGACCTTCGGCACCGTAGGACTGCCATTGCCGTTCGGAATCCGGGCCGGCCCGCAAGAACCCTGGTGCGACCGCGTTGACGTTGATGTTGAACGGCCCCAGCTCGTGCCCCAGTTGCCGCGTGAGGCCGATCAGCGCAGCCTTGGCGCTGGCATAGGCCTGGATCCCGGTCAGGCTGACCCCAAGGCCGGCACCGCTGCTGATGTTCACGATCTTGCCACCGCCACGTCGCTTCATGCCTGGCACTACCGCGCGGCTGACCAGAAACGCGCCCCGCACGTTGACGTCATAGATCGCGTCCCAGTCGGCCGCCGGCACATCTTCGACCGCGCGTTTGCGCTGGCCCAGAACGCCGCCGGCCACATGCACATAGATGTCGAAATCCGCCTCGGCTGCGACCAGCGCGGCAATCGACGCCTCATCGGTCACATCCAGCGCGCGAAGGCC
>JANNNF010000499.1:0-13083 GCA_031398405.1 Rhodobacterales bacterium
TTTGTCGTGTGGGCACACCACATGTACACCGTCGGTATGTCGCTGACCCAGCAAAGCTACTTCATGCTGGCCACCATGGTGATCGCGGTGCCCACCGGCATCAAGATCTTCTCGTGGATCGCCACCATGTGGGGCGGATCAGTTGAATTCAAAACCCCGATGCTGTTCGCCTTCGGTTTCCTGTTCCTGTTCACAGTCGGCGGCGTCACCGGCATCGTCCTCAGCCAAGCCGCCGTGGACCGCGCCTACCATGACACATACTATGTCGTCGCCCACTTCCACTATGTGATGTCGCTGGGGGCCGTGTTTGGCATCTTCGCGGGTATCTACTTCTGGATCGGCAAGATGTCGGGCCGCCAATACCCCGAATGGGCCGGGAAACTGCACTTCTGGGCGATGTTCCTCGGGTCCAACCTGACCTTCTTCCCACAGCACTTCTTGGGTCGTCAGGGCATGCCCCGCCGCTATATCGACTACCCTGAGGCCTTTGCCTACTGGAACTGGTTCTCTTCCATCGGCGCGTTCATCTCCTTCGCCTCGTTCATCTTCTTCATCGGCGTGGTGTTCTACACCCTGTTTGCCGGGCGCAAGATCACCGTGGACAATTACTGGAACGAATACGCCGACACGCTGGAGTGGACCCTACCCTGCCCGCCGCCCGAACACACCTTCGAGCAACTGCCCAAGCAGAGCGACTGGGACAAAGGCCACGCCCACTAGGGTTTGGGTTATGGAATGAGAGAGGCCCCGGATCGATCCGGGGCCTTTTGCGTTGTGTGCATTGGCAGCTTTTCAAAGGCGCTTTAGGGTGGTGGCATTATTAAAAATAGAGAACATCACGGCTTGCCAAGACGTTCTGACCGCAAGTGACACAGTGGCGACATTGTGGATGCATTACTCAAATACGTGGACCCCTTTCGCGTTCGGCGCATATCCCCACCAAGCATATCTTTAATTGTGGGGTATCCTTCCGGCTGTATTGATTCAGCAAGACGCATTGCTGGAACTTCACCGGGCAATCGTCGACCAAGAACTGAAGCCTGCAAAGATTGGCCCAAGCTGTATGATGCTGCGAAGTTTCCAGAATTTGGCTGCCGGCCATCCGACACCAAATGATCGAGGCAGAAAAGAAAAAGTGCGCAAATCAGCATCACGTAGGATGGACAATTTGCCCATCCTCACGGCGAAAAAAATATCGCCCGTCAAAAATGCCAAACCCTAACAGACACCGGGCGAGGCCGCAGCCTCGACGCCATAAATGTCTCACTCCCCGGACGCACCTTCAATGTCTCACACTCGGCTACAGGTCTCAACGCGTCGCTCATCCCCACAACCCCCTCACCCAAACTCCGACACCACCGCCTCAATCGGCAAACACAGCGTCCGGCTGCCGTTCGGGTACTTTATGAACTCCGCGCAGCGCAGATAGAACCGTCGCGCGGCTTGGTCCTTGGCTTGCACCATAACCGCCGCCATCCCGACGCTGCCCGACTATTGCAATCCGACGCGGCGCGTCGGCCAGCATGTCCGTTCCCGGACTCTGGGGCCGCGTGATCCCGACTGAAGGCCAATCGGTCGCACTGTACGCACCCCCGTTCCCCCGCTATCTTGCCCTCCATGCCCTATGAATGGTTGCCCCCCACCCCGTCCGAACAGCGCCTGCACCTGTGGCCGCACCGATCCCTGTCGCAACGAGGGTTCGTCTGGTTCATCGGCGGCACGGCGGCCCTGATTGCGCTGCCGCTGGTCACGCTACTCGGCAACCCGGCCCTCTGGGCTTTGCTGCCGTTTCTGGCGGGGGCCGTTGCCGCCATCTGGTTGGCACTGAAACGCAGCTACCGTGATGCTCAGATCATCGAGGATCTGACCCTGACCTCCGACCGGATCACCCTGACGCGCCATGGCCCACGGGGCGCACTGCAAGCCTGGGAGGCGAACCCGCATTGGGTGCGCGTGATTCGGCATGAAAAGGGCGGCCCAGTGCCGCAGTACTTGACCCTCAAGGGTGGTGCGCGCGAGGTAGAGTTAGGAGCGTTCCTGTCAGAGGAGGAACGCATCACTCTGGCCCGCAGCCTGACGCAAAAGCTGCACGATCTGCGTCAGGTCGTTTAGCCGCGTGCAACTACGGGTTCTTTACGGCCCATTCAGCCCAGTTGCGCCTTGATCGCGGCCCCTGCGGAACCGAAATCCATCTGCCCGGTGTAGCGGGCCTTCAACGCCGCCATCACGCGGCCCATGTCGCGGATACTGGTCGCGCCTACCTCTTCCACTGCCGCCGCAATGGCTGCATCCACCTCGGCACCTGACAGTTGGCGCGGCAGAAACTCCTCAATTACCTTGATTTCGTTCAATTCTTTTTCTGCCAGTTCCAGCCTGCCGCCTTCCTCGTAGGCGCGGGCAGATTCATGGCGCTGTTTGACCATCTTGCCCATGATGGCCAGAATGTCACCCTCCCCCACCTCTCCGTCGCCCGCTTCACCTCGCAAAGCGATCTCCCGGTCCTTGATGGCGGCGTTGATCAGCCGCAAAGTGGAAAGGCGTTCAACCTCCTTGGCGCGCATCGCATCCTTCAACGCCGCCATCAACCGCTCCCGCATCGCCATGTCTTATCCATTCTTGGGTGTGTGGCCTTGGACAGTATAGCTTGGCGCGCAAACACGCAACTGAATGACGCAACATCAACCATCTGATATCAAAGGATATTCCTTTTCGCCCAATGGGTTGACCCCGCGGCCCCACACGCCTAGTGTCCCCCGAATTTGCCGTCAGGGAGTCGCCTCATGCCCACCTCCACCCAGCCCAAACCGACCGCCTGCCTTGCTCTGTCAGATGGGACGGTGTTCTATGGCATGGGCTTTGGTGCGACAGGTGAGACGGTGGCAGAGCTGGTGTTCAACACCGCGATGACTGGATATCAAGAGATCATGACCGACCCATCCTACGCTGGGCAGGTCGTGACCTTCACTTTCCCCCACGTGGGAAACGTAGGCGTTACGCCGGAAGATGACGAAACATCAACACCTTCCGCTGCCGGCATGGTGGTGAAATGGGATCCGACCGAGCCGTCAAACTGGCGAGCGACTGGGGAGTTGACGGACTGGCTGCTCAAGATCGGCCGCATCGGGGTTGGCGGCATCGACACCCGTCGCCTGACCCGTGCCATCCGCCAGCAAGGCGCGCCGCATGTGGCCTTAGCTCATGATCCGCGTGGGAATTTTGACATCGGCGCGCTGGTTGCCAAGGCTCGTGCGTGGAAAGGTCTGGTCGGCCTTGACCTTGCCAAAGACGTGACTTGCGCCCAGTCCTATACCTGGAATGAACAGCGTTGGGCTTGGCCTGACGGCTATTCCAAACGCACGACATCGGGTCTGAAAGTCGTCGCCATCGACTACGGTGCCAAGCGCAATATCCTGCGTTGTCTGGCCTCGGCAGGCTGTGATGTGACGGTTCTGCCAGCCTCGGCCACCGCCGAAGACGTGCTGGCGCTAAACCCAGAGGGCGTGTTTTTGTCGAACGGTCCGGGCGATCCGGCCGCGACCGGGGCCTATGCGGTGCCGATGATTCAAGGCGTTCTTGCGCAGGATATCCCGCTGTTCGGCATCTGTCTTGGGCACCAGATGCTGGCCTTGGCTTTGGGGGCAACCACTGTCAAAATGAACCACGGCCACCACGGCGCAAACCACCCGGTCAAGGATCTCACCACTGGCAAAGTTGAAATTACGTCGATGAACCATGGGTTTACGGTTGACAGCCAGACCTTGCCCAAGGGTGTCTCGGAAACTCATGTTTCCCTGTTTGACGGGTCAAACTGTGGCATTGCGGTTGACGGCAAGCCGGTATTTTCGGTGCAGTATCATCCCGAAGCCAGCCCCGGCCCGCAAGACAGCTACTATCTGTTTGACCGGTTCGCCGCCGCGATGCAGGCCCGTCGTGTTTAAGACCGTCGCGCGTAACACCGTCGCGCTTAGGGCAAACGTCTTAACCTGCTGTTAACCCGGCGCGGGCCATGCTGTCCCTCTGAACCGGGGATGCCATGACAGCCTTCAGCCCGCGCCTGAACCACGACCCCACAATTGCTCCGGTCTCTCGGGGTTCCCTTGGGGTTGCGCTGCTGCGGGACGGGCTTGTCAGCCCGGATGAAATGGTCAAGGCACTGGCCATTCAGGCCCGGCAAAGCGGGCGGTTGGCCGATATTCTGCGCGTCCGCGGCGCGCTGCACGACGGACAGCTGTTGCAAGCCTCGGCGCGAGTCTGGGGTGTGCGGACCATCGACCCGCTTGATCCGCTCCCTGATCCAAGGCTGATCGATCTTTTCGGGGCAGTAAATTGCTTGCGAGACGGTATTTTGCCATGGCGGCAGGCGGGCGGCACAACGATCATCGCCACTGCGCAGCCAGAGGATTTTTTGCGCAACAAGACCCGGCTGGAACAGATTTATGGCCGTGTTAACATGGTCTTGGCGAGCGCTGCTGCAATAGAAGAAGCTGTCCTTGCCCGCCGGGGCGCGGCCATTTCGCAGGCGGCAGAAACCCGGGTGCCCTGTCAGGAAAGCTGCCGCACATGGGATGCAGCCACCATCGCGCCCCGCGCGGCGCTTTGTGTAAGTCTGGTTTTGGCCGCCCTTTGGCTGGCCCCGATTCTTCTGGGCCAGTTGGCGCTGGGGCTGGCCCTGACGACGCTTGTTTTGACAGTTGCCATGAAAGTTGGGGCCACCATCGCGGCTTTGCTGCCACATCCCGTACCCGGTCCGGCCCCGGCCATCGCGCGGTTGCCGACGGTGTCGATCATCGTGGCGATGTACCGCGAAGGCGACATTGCGGCGCGTCTGGTCCGGCGGTTGTCGCGGCTGGAGTACCCGCGCGACCTGCTGGACGTGATTCTGGCGGTTGAGGCTGAGGATCGCATCACGCGTGACGCGCTGGCCAAGGCCAATCTACCCGCATGGATGCGCATTGTTGTCGTGCCAGCGGGGCATGTGAAAACCAAACCCCGCGCTTTGAACATAGCGTTGGATCAGTGTCGCGGGTCCATCATCGGCGTTTACGACGCCGAAGACGCGCCAGAGCCTGACCAGATCCACAAAGTCGTGAACCGCTTTCACCAACGCAATCCAAAAGTGGCCTGTCTGCAAGGGGTTCTCGATTTCTACAACCCACGGACCAACTGGCTATCGCGTTGTTTTACCATGGAATATGCGATGTGGTTTCGCATCGTTCTGCCCGGCATCGCGCGCATGGGGCTGGTGGTGCCCTTGGGTGGTACGACCCTGTTTTTCCGGCGTGAGGCGTTGCTGGAACTCGGCGGTTGGGATGCCCATAATGTGACCGAGGATGCCGATCTGGGCCTGCGCCTTGCCCGCCACGGCTTTCGCACGGAGCTGATCGAAACCACCACGTTTGAGGAAGCCAACTGCCGCGCCGTACCTTGGGTCAAACAGCGGTCGCGCTGGATCAAGGGTTATATGATGACTTGGGCGGTCCATATGAGAAACCCGGTACAGCTTTGGTACGACCTTGGAGCGTGGAGGTTTTTGGGGGTTCAGGTGCTTTTTGCAGGCTCGCTGACCCAATTCTTCCTGGCCCCTTTGCTGTGGAGCCTGTGGGCCGTCCCGCTGGGGCTGCCCCATCCTCTGGCGGCCACCCTGCCCGCAGATGTGGCCACCGGGGTTGCGGCGATTTTCTTTGCGACCGAGGCCGTCAGCTTTGCCATCGGAATGCAGGCCCTGCGGCGCACAGCGCACCAGATGAATCCGTGCTGGTTGCTTACTCTGCCAGTATATTTTCCTCTTGCGGCAGCGGCCTCCTACAAAGCCGCTTGGGAGATGGTAACAAAACCCTTTTACTGGGACAAAACCTCTCACGGCATTTTCGACCCGGGCGAGGTCACAATGTCTGCCACTTAGCGCATCTTCAACTCGCCCGCATCCACCCGCAACCGGGTTTCAAACGCCTTTGAAATATGGGATCGCAGCGCCTGATGCGCAGCATCGCCATCCCGCCCTTCTATCGCGCGCACGATCTGGTCATGTTCAGCCAAGGCCACTTCGTCCCGGCCTTCCGCCGCAAAGGAAGTAGTGGCCATCAAGGCCATCGACCGATGCACAAGGTCCAGTTGCTGGACCAGAAACCGATTGTGGCTGGCAAGATGAATTTGCTTGTGAAACCGCTTGTTCGCCCGGCTCAGCGTACGCGGATCGCCCCCCACCAGCGCAAGGTCATCCTCAACCATGCCACGCAGGACGTGCAGTTCTTCGATAGTGGCATGGCGGGCGGCCAGACGGGCGGCAAGCCCCTCAAGCTCGGTTCGAACGGCGTAAAGTTCTGTCAACTGATTGTGGTCTAGACTGGCCACAATCAGACTGCGCCCATCCCGGGTCAGCATCGACTGGGTTTCCAGCCGCTGCAACGCCTCGCGCACCGGGGTACGCGACACGCCAAGCCGTTCAGCAAGCTCGCTTTCCACCAGCCGGTCGCCCGGTTTGTAAAGGCCTGCGTCAATCGCCTCGAGGATCAAAGAGTAAGCGTCTTTCTGCACTTTCCTGCGCCCTCTCAGAGCTGTCCTGTCACCAAGGCGGTCACCCTAGCGCCCACCTGTCCCCTGATCAACCCTTCCAAATCCGGCCCTGTCGCGCTAAGTATTTGTGATGATCATGCCGCCCTTCACCGATATCCGCACGTGGGTCTTTGACCTCGACAATACGCTGTACCCTCCGCACATGCGCCTGTTCGACCAGATCGAGGTGCGGATGACCGACTGGGTGATGCAGTCACTCGGTGTCTCACGCGCCGAGGCGGACCGGCTGCGCAGCGCCTACTGGTCGCAGCATGGCACCACTTTGGCCGGGCTGATGCGGGACCACGACATCGACCCTGCGCCCTACCTGACCTATGTACATGACATCGACTTTTCGGTGCTGTCGCCGGATCCAGATCTTGCCGCCCATATCGCAGGCCTGCCCGGCCGGCGGATCATTTACACCAACGGCTCCGCCCCCTATGCAGAACAGGTGCTGGCAGCGCGGGGCTTGTCGGGTCTTTTCGATGCGATCTACGGCGTTGAACATGCAGGATTTCATCCAAAACCTGACCGTCTTGCGTTTGAAACCGTCTTTGCCACTGACGGCTTGGCCCCCACCAATGCAGCGATGTTTGAGGATGATCCCCGCAATCTGGCCGTGCCCCACGCAATGGGAATGGCGACCATCCACGTCGCCCCGACGGCCGATCCTGCCCCACATATTCAGCACCACACCACCGATCTGACGGCATTTTTGGGTGCGCTACACGGTTAAAAGCTGCGGCAAGATGGCAGTTTGCCCGCAACGCCCGAACGCCTAGTTATAAAATGTTCAACAACAGGATGGCGCTATGCTCCGCACCCAGACCGATATCCTGATTTGTGGCGGCGGCGTGGCAGGGCTGACCGCAGCAGCAGCGTTTGGCACGGCAGGGTTTTCCGTAATCTGCGTCGATCCGAACCCCCCTGTGACCTCGGCAAGTGATGACGGTGCCGACCTTCGGTCTACCGCGTTTCTGCAACCTTCTATCCCGGTACTTGCAGCGGCGGGTCTGTGGGCACGGCTGGAACCGTTTGCCGCAGCGTTGCAGATCATGCGGATCATCGATGCGGGGGGCGCTTTGCCCGAACCGCGGCTGATCAAGGACTTTGACGCCGCAGATGTATCAGACCAACCTTTTGGATGGAATCTGCCGAACTGGCTTCTGCGCCGCGAAATGGTTGCGCATCTGGCCAACCTGCCGGGGGTTGATTTCCGCCCCGGTGTGGGCATGGCGCAGGTGTTGACCCGCGCGTCCGAGGCGTTGGTTACGCTGACCGACGGGTCGCGCATTACAGCTAAGCTGCTGATTGCGGCGGATGGCCGCGACTCCCCTGTGCGGCAGGCGCTAGGGATTGACGTGAAAACCACCCGTTACGGCCAAAAGGCCTTGGCATTTGCCGTGACGCACCCGGTGCCGCATCAGAACATCTCGACCGAGATTCATCGCACGGGGGGGCCGTTCACCCTTGTGCCCCTGCCCGACCGTGATGGCCTGCCCGCATCAGCCGTGGTGTGGATGGACAACGGGCCCGAGATCGCCCGCCGCGCCGCCCTGTCAGATGCCGAGTTTGAGGCAGAGATGAGCGCGCGGTCCTGCCATATCCTCGGGCCACTGACCCTCGCGTCACGGCGATCGGTCTGGCCGATCATCTCGCAAATGGCAGACCGCATGGCAGGCGAGCGAACAGCTCTGATCGCCGAGGCCGCCCACGTGATGCCGCCGATTGGCGCGCAGGGCCTGAACATGAGCCTTGCGGACATCGCCGCGCTGCTGGACCTGGCAGTGGCGAACCGGGCAGGGCTGGGCGATGTAAGGATGCTGGATGCCTACCACCGCCGCCGCCATATGCAGGTACAAGTGAGGGTGACAGGCGTTGATGCCCTGAACCGCGCGTCTATGCTGGGCGCACCTGCCTTGCGCAATTTGCGGGCGGGCGCACTAGAGGCGCTTTATGCCGTAACGCCAGTACGCAAAACACTGATGCGCACGGGTCTAGGCATTTCGTAGGATGGGCGATTCCGCCCATCCTTGCCAAAACTCAAAGAACCGCGTCCACCGCCCGACTGAGACGCGCAACTGTCGCCCCCACATCCCGCAATTTATCCAATCCGAACAGGCCGATGCGGAAGGTCTTGAACTCCGCCCCCTCGCCCACCTGCAACGGTACCCCGGCGGCTATCTGCAAACCTTGCGCGCGAAACTTCGCCCCGTTCTGCACGTCGCCGTCGCTGGTATAGCTGACCACAACCCCCGGTGCTTGAAACCCCTCAGCCGCGACCGACGCCACCCCTTTAGACGCCATCAACCCGCGCACTGCCTGTCCCAACTCCCACTGCGCGGCCTTGGCCTCAGCAAAACCCATTGCCTTGGTCTCTTCCATCGCATCGCGGAACCCGACAATCGCATCGGTCGGCATCGTCGCATGATAGGCATGCCCGCCGCCTTCATAGGCCGCCATGATGCTGCGCCACTTCTTCAGATCCACCGCAAAGCTGTTTGACGTGGTCTCCGCCAGCCGCGCCTCGGCCCGCGGCGAAAGGACCACCACCCCGGCAGAGGGTGACGCCGACCAGCCCTTTTGCGGCGCAGAAATCAGGACATCCACACCGGTCGCCTGCATATCGACCCAGATACAACCGCTGGCGATGCAATCCAGCACCATCAGCGCCCCCACCTCATGCGCGGCTGCGGCCATCTTGGTAATATAATCATCAGGCAGGATGATCCCCGCGCTGGTTTCCACATGCGGGGCGAAAACCGCCTGAGGCTGTGTTTCACGGATCTTGGCACAGACCTCGTCGATCGGGGGGGGCGCAAAGGCCGCTTGCGCTCCGTTGCCGGTCTGGCGCGCCATCACCACTGTGGTGTCGGAAGCAAAGCCGCCCGCGTCAAAGATCTGCGTCCAGCGATAGGAAAACCAACCGTTGCGCACGATCAGCACCGATCCTTGTCCAAACTGCCGCGCGACAGCCTCCATCGCATAGGTTCCCCCACCAGGGATCAGCGCCACCGCCGAGCCGTGGTAGACATCCTTTAACATCCCCGACACCTCGCGCATCACGCCCTGGAACTTGGCGGACATGTGGTTCAAGCTGCGGTCAGTAAAGACGACCGAAAACTCCTCAAGGCCATCGGGGTCGATGTCGGCGTGCAATCCGGGCATGGTGTCCTCCTCTTTTCCTGTAACTTAGCAGGCGCGGCCGGTCTCTCAAGATGTTTCCGTCACATGATAGGCCGCACGGTCGAGCCAGTCGGGATTGATCTCGACCCCCCAGCCCGGCGCGTCGGGCACGCGCAGGCAGCCGTCCGTCACGGCGTAAGGATCGCCCAAAAACAGGCCCTCTTGCCATGGATAGTAATCCGGCCCCTCAATGGACAATTCCAGATATTTGCCTGCGTTCGGAAGGGCCTTCAGAAAATGCATCGTGCACATCGTGACCAGCGACAGGTTGGCCGCATGGGGTGTCACCGGCAGACCAGCGGCTTGCGCCATGCGGGCCACATGCAGGCTGCGGTGCAAACCACCCATGTACATGACATCAGGCTGCGCAATGTCCACCGCCCGGCGGTCGAACATCAACTGCCAGCTTGAATATTCGCAATCTTGTTCGCCCCCCGCCACATCCAGCGTCAGGGCTTCGCGGACCGCGGCGGTCTGGTCAGGTTCCCAATAGGGACAGGGTTCTTCAAAATGCCCGATGCCGTGATCTTGCAGCATCCGCCCCACCTCGATCGCGCGGAGAGGAGAATAGCAGGAATTGCCGTCCACCAGCAGGTCGATGCCATCGCCAAGCGCGCGCGACACCACCGGAATCACGGCATCGGTCCGCCCCGGCCATTCATCCCTATCGCGCCCGCATTCGGCCCCTACGCGCCATTTAAACGCCGTGAACCCCTTTTCATCGCGCAGGCGCACGAACCGCGCGGCCTCTTCGGCCGGGGTGATGTCCCGCTTCATGCTGCTGGCATAGGCGCGCAAGGCCCCGGGCGTGCCGCCCAGAAGGCTGACCACCGGTTTTTCCTCAACCTTGCCGCGCAAATCCCACAGCGCCGTGTCAAGCCCCGCCATGGCCCGGCGCAAATAGCTGCCGGGATATTTGTGTTCGCGCTCTTGAATCAGGTTCAGCGTATCGTCGAATGCCAGCGCATCGGTGCCAAGGGCGTGCGGTGCGATTTGGCGGTGAAACACTTGCGCGGTGATATCGGCGTTGTACGTGGACATTTGCCCCCACCCCTGATCGCCCGTGTCTGCGGTGACCCGAACAAAGCCGACAAACTCGTTTCCAAAGGTTTCCAGTTTAGCAATCTTCATCCCGCCCTCCGCATGTTGGATATGACCTTACGCGCGGGCGGGCCCCGTAGTCCGGCCTGTTTGCGCCGTTCAGACCGGGCCGGGGCGTCGTTCTTCGGTCAGCAGAACGTTTGCCTCGACCTGCCCCACCCCGGGCAGGGTCATGATCCTGCGGCGCAGCACGCGTTCAAAATCGGCAATGTCGCGCGCCACCACCCGCAACCGGTAATCAAACAGGCCCAGCACGTGCTGCACGACCTGCACCTCGGGAATGGCGGTGACCGCGCGTTCGAAATCTTCAAGGCTGACGCGGCCCTTGGTGGCAAGCTTCACCCCCAGAAAGACCGTGACCCCAAATCCCAGGGCCGCCCGGTCCACCTCGACCCGGCGGCCGTTGATCACGCCGGCCTCTTCCAGACGCCGCACCCGGCGCCATGTGGCGGGTTGCGACACGCCAAGGCGGCGGCCAAGTTCGCCCGCCGATAGCCCCGCATCGGCGATCAACGCCCGCAAGATCCGCCGGTCCAGATCGTCAAGGTCGGTCACAGCGGCAACCCCGTGTCGTCCTTGATGGTCGCAATCAGCATCAGCGCCTCGATGTCGGTGATGTGCGGCAGGGTCAGGATGCGGCTTCGGTAGATGTCCTGATAATGGCGCATATCGCGCGCGATGACATTCAGCCGCACATCGACGCGGCCAAGAAACGTCTCGATTGCCAGCACCTCGGGCACCTCGCGGCTGGCGGCCAGAAACTCGTCAAAGGCGCGCGGGTTGGTCTTGTCGAGGGTAAAGCGCAAGGACACCTCGACCTCGTACCCCATGGCCCGCCAATCTATCACAGCGCCGGTCGCGGTGATCACGCCTCCTTCGGTCAAGCGTTCCAGCCGGCGCCACAGCGTGGCCGGGGTGACGCCCGCCCGGTCCGACAGCGTGGTCCGGTCCAGACCCGGTTCGGCCAGATGATGGCGCAGAATACGGCGATCGGTGTCGTCCAGTTGCATGATTTTTTCACGTTATTTGAATTCAGCGCATGAAGTATCTTCAATAAAGGCCCAAAAGTCAAAACTATGCACGGCACAAGGCCCGAAAATCCCTATGCTGCCCTCATATCAGCAAAGGAACACCAAAATGCGCGTTTATTATGATCGTGACTGCGACATCAACCTGATCAAGGACAAGAAGGTCGCCATTCTGGGCTACGGTTCGCAAGGGCACGCCCATGCGCTGAACCTGCGCGATTCGGGCGCGAAGAACCTTGTGGTGGCGCTGCGCGAAGGCAGCCCTTCCGCGAAAAAGGCCGAAGGTGAAGGCCTGAAGGTCATGGGCATCGCCGAGGCTGCAGCTTGGGCCGACCTGATCATGTTCACCATGCCCGACGAATTGCAGGCCGAAACCTACAAGAAATACGTGCATGACAACATCCGCGAAGGTGCTGCGATTGCCTTCGCGCACGGGTTGAACATCCATTTTGGCCTGATCGAGCCGAAAAAGGGCATTGATATCATCATGATGGCCCCCAAAGGCCCCGGCCACACCGTGCGCGGCGAATACACCAAAGGCGGCGGCGTGCCGTGCCTGGTGGCCGTGCATAATGACGCAACAGGCAAGGCGATGGAAATCGGCCTGTCCTATTGCAGCGGCATTGGCGGCGGTCGGTCGGGCATCATCGAGACCAACTTCCGGCAGGAATGTGAAACCGACCTGTTTGGCGAACAGGCCGTGCTGTGTGGCGGCTTGGTCGAGCTGATCCGCATGGGATTCGAGACGCTGGTCGAGGCCGGGTATGAGCCGGAAATGGCGTATTTTGAATGCCTGCACGAAGTGAAACTGATCGTCGATCTGATCTATGAAGGCGGCATCGCCAACATGGATTACTCGATCTCGAACACTGCGGAGTATGGCCAGTATGTCTCGGGCCCGCGCATCTTGCCGTATGACGAGACCAAGGCCCGCATGAAAGCGGTTCTGTCTGACATTCAGTCCGGAAAATTCGTGCGTGATTTCATGCTGGAAAACGCAGTGGGCCAGCCGACGATCAAGGCCTCGCGTCGGTCGAACGACGAACACCAGATCGAACTGGTCGGCAAAAAACTGCGTGACATGATGCCGTGGATTTCCAAAGGCAAGATGGTCGATAAAGCCCGGAACTGATAGGTCTGGCGGGGCGCATCCTGCCCGTCACTTGACGGCGGGGTGAAGCCCGCCTTACCGATAGCGGGCGGTCCTGATGGG
>JANNNF010000025.1:0-2666 GCA_031398405.1 Rhodobacterales bacterium
CCGTCTGCGCCTTCCCGAACGCCCTGACTGGCGCAGTGAGGCTGAAAAGCTGGGCTTCACCTTTGCCGATATGCATGGCGAGCCGTATTGGGATGAAACCTCGGCCTATTCCTTCAGTCTGGAGGAGATTGAGACCCGCATTGAGGACCCCTGCACCGAGTTGCATGGCCTGTGCCGTGAGGCGGTGGCTGCGATTGTGGCGGATGAGGCATTGATGGGCCGGATGGGAATTCCGCGCGACCATTGGGATCTGGTCGCCGGCAGTTGGACGGCAGGTGAGCCTGAGTTGTATGGGCGATTTGATCTGGCTTATGACGGGCAAGGGCCTGCCAAGCTTTTGGAATACAATGCGGATACACCGACCTCGCTGTACGAGTCCTCGGGCTTTCAGTGGCTGTGGTTTGAACAGCAACAGGCCGCATCCGTGCTGCCCGCAGGGGCCGACCAGTTCAACGGTATCCATGAGGCTTTGGTGGCCCGTTTTGGCCAGATGTTTGCTATCGGCACCGATGTGCATTTCGCGGCCATAACCGACGCGCCAGAGGATTATGCCACGGTGGAAACTTTGGCCTGGGCCGCGCGGGAAGCAGGGCTTGGCGCGCATTTCACCGAGGTGGAAAAGATAGGCATTACCAAAGAGGGTCAGTATGCTGATGGCGAAGACCGGGTGATTGGCGCGCTGTTCAAGCTGTACCCATGGGAAGACCTGCTGCGCGATCCGTTTGCGGATCACCTGGCAGCGTCGGGGTGTCGGTTGCTTGAACCGGCGTGGAAGGCGTTGGTGTCGAACAAGGCGATCCTGCCAGTGTTGTGGCAGATGTTTCCGGGCCACCCCAACTTGCTGCCCAGCTTTTTTGCCGGTCAGGAAGATGCCGCCCAGATGCCGAACGGGTATGTTGAAAAACCCATCTTTTCGCGTGAGGGGGCGTCGGTTTCCATTCATCATGGTGGGCGGGTTCTGGCATCCTCGTCCAACCGCGACTATGATCGACATCCGCGTATCGTGCAGGCCTATCAGCCCTTGCCGGTGTTGAGCGGGATGCGCCCGGTGATCGGGGCGTGGGTGGTTGGAGAGGTCTGCGTGGGCATGGGGGTGCGCGAGGATGCGGGCCTGATTACGCAGGATATGTCGCGGTTCAAGCCGCATTTCATCGAAGGGTAGGGGTCATGAAACGGTCTTCGCATGTGTCGGTGGTGATTCTTGGGGCGGCAGCGTTTGCGCTTGCGGGGTGTCAGGATACGCAAACCGAGGCTGCGGCCTTCCCGGATGCAGCCAGTTGCAAGGCGGCTGCGGTGGCGGATGGATGGTTCAGCGCCGCCGATTGTGATGCGACCTTTGCCGAGGCAAAGGTCGTGCATGACCAGACTGCCCCCCGCTATGAAACGCAAGAGTTGTGCGAGGCCGAACATGGCCCGTCACTGTGTGGGGCCGATACTGTGCCGGCGTTGGGGTCGGATACGGTGGCCGGGTCGGGCGGCGGGGGCATGGGCTTCATGCCGTTCTTCATGGGGTACATGATCGGACAGGCGCTTGGCGGTGGCAGGCCAATCGCACAGCCCGTGATGGCAAAGGCCGGTGGCGGGTTTTCGACACCGGGGGGCACCAGCATAGGGCAGTTGAACTCCAGCGGGAAAATGCCTGCGGCGGCGTTCAACAACGCTCCTGTGACCAAGGGACTGGCCCCGATGACCAAGGCGCAAGTGTCATCGCGCGGTGGCTTTGGCGGATCGGCGGCGTCGCGGTCGATAGGGGGATAAGACAACGGGCGGCCAGGTTTGCTGCCGCCCGTTGCCTTTAGTTAGCTGCTGGCATTCTGATGCGTTCAGATCGACAGGCAGATATACTTCATCTCAAGATAATCTTCGATGCCATGGTGCGATCCTTCACGCCCCAGACCCGATTGCTTGACGCCGCCAAACGGGGCGACTTCGGTGGATATCAGACCGGTGTTCACACCAACAATGCCATACTCGAGGGCTTCCTGCACGCGTGTGACCCGGCCAATGTCGCGGCTGTAAAAGTAGCTTGCCAGACCAAAGATGGTGTCATTGGCAAGGTGGATGGCTTCTTCCTCGGTCTCGAACTTGAAAAGGGGGGCCAGCGGGCCAAAGGTTTCCTCGTTGGTGACCAGCATGTCTGAGGTCACACCCGTCAGGATGGTCGGTTCAAAGAACGACCCGCCGAGCGCGTGGCGACTGCCGCCAAGCTCGACCTTCGCACCCTTGGCCGTGGCGTCGGCGATGTGTTCTTCCACCTTGTTGACCGCCGCCATGGTGATCAGCGGGCCAAATTCCACCGTTTCGGACAAACCATCGCCCACACGGGTTTTCACCACCGCCGCGCGCAGTTTGGCGGCGAAGGCGTCATAGACCCCGGCCTGCACGTAGATGCGGTTGGCGCAGACGCAGGTTTGGCCGTTGTTGCGAAACTTTGACAGCATTGCACCGGTCACAGCGGCATCCAGATCGGCATCGTCAAACACGATGAAGGGCGCGTTGCCGCCCAGTTCCATGCTGCATTTCATAACCTGCTCGGCTGCCTGCCGCATCAGGATGCGGCCCACGCCTGTTGACCCGGTGAAGGTCAGTTTGCGCACGATGGGGTTTTCGCAGAACTCTTTGCCAATATCGGATGATTTGGTCGAGGGCACGACCGAGAACACCCC
>JANNNF010000068.1:0-1646 GCA_031398405.1 Rhodobacterales bacterium
GGTAGAACAGGTGATCTGCGACCGGATGCAGGCGATTTGCGAAGGCACCGCAGCCGCCATGGGGGTCAAGGCCCGTCTGGTGTTGGCCCCCGATGTGCGCGCCACAATCAACGACCCCGCCTGCACCGAATTTGCGATCCGAGTTGCCCAGGATGTGGTGGGGGCTGCCTGCGTGATCACCGACCGCGCACCCTACATGGCGGCCGACGATTTCTCGGTGATGCTGAAGCTGCGCCCCGGCACTTACCTGCATCTTGGGCAGGGGCGCGGCCCGATGGTGCATGAGACCACCTTTCATTTCAATGATGACATCGCTCCGATTGGCGCGACCCTGCTGGGGCAGTTGGCTGAACGCAGCCTTGCCCAGCTCGCGTAATCCCGCCAATTGCGTCGCAAACGGGATTGCGGCCAAGGGCTTACTCTGTGATCTGTAGGGGCGACCCTGAACGTCCGGAGACTGAAATGCCTGTCCTGAACCGCATTGCCGATTACGCTGATGAGATGAAGGGCTGGCGTCGTCACCTGCACGCCAACCCGGAACTGAAGTTCGATTGCCACAACACTGCGGCGTTCATCATCGACCGCCTGCGCGAAATGGGGGTCGATGAAATTCACCCCGGCATCGCCACCACGGGCATCGTCGCGATCATCAACGGCACGGGCGTTGGCCCCACCATCGGTCTGCGCGCCGATATGGACGCGCTGCCAATACAGGAGATCACCGGGGCTGCGCATGCCTCGACCATTCCCGGAAAAATGCACGCCTGCGGCCATGACGGGCATGTGACGATGCTTTTGGGGGCGGCGAAATATCTGGCGGAAACCCGGCGCTTTGCGGGCCGCGTGGCGCTGATCTTTCAACCAGCCGAGGAAGATGGCGGTGGCGGCGAAGTGATGGTGCATGAAGGCGTGATGGACCGCTTTGATATCAAACAGGTTTATGGCATCCACAACGCGCCGAACATTCCTGTGGGCCACTTCCACACCACCCCCGGCCCGCTGATGGCAAGCGTAGATACGGCGTTCGTCTACATCACCGGCAAGGGCGGCCACGGTGCCACCCCGCATGAATGTGTGGACCCGGTGGTTGCTGTGGTTGGCATGGTGGGGGCAATCCAGACCATCATCCCGCGCAACGTCTATGCGCTTGACGAGGCGGTGATTTCGGTCACGCAGATCCACACCGGCACCGCCAGCAACATCATCCCCGAAGAGGCGATGTTCTGCGCAACCATCCGGTCCTTCAGCCCGGATGTGCGCGCCCTGCTGAAACGCCGCTTTTTCGAGATCGTCGCGGGCCACGCTACCGCTTATAACGTGACCGCCCGTATCGACTATGACTGGGGATACCCCGCCACCATCAACCACGCCGCCGAGACGGATTTTGCCGCCGACGTGGCGCGTGAGGTATCCGGCGACGCTGCGGTGGACGCCCGCGCCAAGCGCGAGATGGGGTCAGAGGATTTCAGCTATATGCTGGAGGCCCGCCCGGGGGCCTATCTCTTCATGGGCATCGGGTTGATCGCGCTCCTCTCCTATCAGCGAGAACGGTGGCGCCTTTTCACTTTTCTGCTCGTCGGATTGCTCGGCTTCCTGAATGCCGCGCTCGTGCCCTACAAGTTCCGCTTCTTCTTCGCGATCCTTCC
>JANNNF010000085.1:0-9058 GCA_031398405.1 Rhodobacterales bacterium
GTGCAGCACCAGGTTGGTCGACCCTCCCGTGGCCATCAGCCCGACAAGGCCGTTGACGTAGGCGCGTTCATCAAGGATTTCACCGACCGGGCGATAGTCGTTGCCAAGTGCGGTGATGCGGGCGGCGCAATCAACGGCGGCCATGGTCAAAGCCTCGCGCAGCGGCGTGCCGGGATTGACGAAAGACGAGCCGGGCAAGTGCAGGCCCATGAACTCCATCAGCATTTGGTTGGTGTTTGCCGTGCCATAGAAGGTGCAGGTGCCGGGGCCATGATAGCTGGCCATTTCCGCAGCCATCAGGTGTTCTCGCGTCATCTTGCCTTCGGCAAATGCGTTGCGGACCTTGGCCTTTTCGTCATTGGGCATGCCGGAGGTCATAGGGCCTGCGGGCACGAATACCGCGGGAAGGTGCGAGAACGTTGCTGCCGTGATGATCAAGCCGGGGACAATCTTGTCGCAGACGCCGAGGAATACAGCGCTATCGAAGGTATTGTGCGACAGCGACACGCCCGCCGCCAGTGCGATCACGTCACGGGAAAACAGCGACAACTCCATCCCCGCCTGACCTTGGGTCACGCCGTCACACATGGCAGGCACGCCGCCTGCGACTTGGGCTGTGGCCCCGGCAGCACGGGCAGCGGTGCGGATCAGGTCGGGATAGCGTTCAAACGGCTGATGCGCCGACAGCATGTCATTATACGCCGTAACGATGCCGATGTTGGGCGCGCGAGTGGTGGCAAGGGTGGCCTTGTCCTGTTCCATTGCCGCATAGGCATGGGCCTGATTGCCGCAAGCCAGATGGCCGCGCGCAGGGCCATCGCGCCCTGCCTGTGCCATGCGGGCAAGATAGGCCGACCGGGTGCTGGCCGACCGTGCACGGATGCGGTCTGTGACGCTGGCGAGGGTGGGGTGAAGCGGCATTTAGGGCCTCTGACTGATGGGGTGCGGCAAGTGTAGCATGATGTGTTAGCGCTAACA
This sequence comes from Rhodobacterales bacterium, assembly GCA_031398405.1. Lineage (GTDB taxonomy): Bacteria > Pseudomonadota > Alphaproteobacteria > Rhodobacterales > Rhodobacteraceae > JANNNF01. The sequence goes on from JANNNF010000085.1 coordinate 979, forward strand.
AGACACGTGGGACGAAATGAGCCTAAAGACAATGACCCGAATGGCCCCAGATTGTTTCTGCTGCCGCAATCATACCCCGGAATCGCGCGATGTTTTGCGAAGTTTCGCCGCATTTAGCGAAGATATTCAAGTCATTCAGCAAGAGGCAGAAGCCTTGGAGGGTCACATGGCAATCACACTGTTCAATCACCGCACTGTTCTGATCGGTCTGGGGCTCGCCTTGGGGCTCAGCGCTTGTTCCGCCCCCGATACTGTTGCGCGCAACGCCTATCTGACCCCGGGGGTCACTTTGGCCACACAAGGCCGGGCTGTGGCGGTACCAGGGCATACGGGTGCCGGGCCGCATGTGCTGGCAGCACAATATGATGTGCAGGATGTGCGCATTAACGTGTCGCGCAAGCTGCGGGTGTCAGAGGCCAACATGTTCTTTCCGGTGGCCGACATCGTCTGGCGGGGTGAGCCGCGCGGCGACCGCTATGAGCAAGTGGCCCGAATGTATCAAGAGGCTGCGGCTGCGGGCACCAGTTCGATGACCAATGGCCGCGCTGTGGTTGTGGATGTGGACGTGATCCGCAACCATTGCCTGACCGAAAAGACCCGGTACACCGTTGGCGGAGTTCACTCGCTGCGCTTCATGTTGACTGTGACCGATGCCACAACCGGACAAGTGATTGATGGCCCGCGTGAAGTGATTGCAGATGTCAAAGGTGCTGGTGGCAATCAGGCGATTGTCGAGGAACAGAATGGCCGCACGCAGCGGGTGGTCGTGGTTGAACGCCTGGCGCAGGTGCTGCGCCGGGAATTGTCGCAGACGGTGGCCGCGACACCTGAACTGACAACGCGGTTGCAGTCTGACGTGACAATGACGGTGGCGGGCCTGAGCCAATAGCTGGGGTCAATAACTGGTTGGCACCATCTTTCAGAACTGCAGCAAAGATTGTAAGGGAGGGTCATGGAACCCTCCCTTTCGCATATGCCCCGCCCAGAATCGCCACTTGGTGATGCCGCCGCAGCCCATGGCCGCGCAGTTGTCCGTCTGAAACCAAAAGCCGAGGCCCGGGCGATCCGGCATGGTTTCCCTTGGGTCTATGCGGATGAGCTGGTGACAGACCGCCGTACGGCGGGCCTTGCCCCTGGTGCACTGGCCGTGCTGGAGGATGCGGATCGCAGGCCATTGGGTCTGGTCACGGTCAACACCAAATCCAAGATCATCGTGCGGATGTTGGACCGCGATCCCATGGCGCAGATTGATCAGGAATGGTTTGAGGCGCGGCTGGCGCGGGCGCTGTCGTTGCGCAGCCGACTGTATGATGAACCGTTTTACCGGCTGGTCCACGCCGAGGCTGATGGATTGCCTGGCATCGTGATCGACCGCTACGGCGACGTTGCCGTGGTGCAGCCAAATGCCGCTTGGGCAGAGGCGCATCTCGACGTTTTGGTGGCAGCGTTGGTTGCTGTCACGGGCGTGTCGGCGGTGGTCAAGAATGGCACGGGAAGGTCGCGAGTTCTGGAAGGTCTTTCCGAGGAAACGCTGTGTCTGACCGGTTCAGTCGATGGGCCGGTGCCAGTGGTGATGAACGGGGCTACCTATATGGCCGATGTGATGGGCGGACAGAAGACCGGTTTGTTCTATGACCAGCGCCCGAACCATGCCTTTGCTGCTCGTCTGGCAAAGGGGTCTCGTGTGCTGGATATGTTCGCCCATGTTGGTGGCTTTGGGCTGGCGGCTCTTGCGGCGGGGGCGGACAGCGCTTTGGCGGTGGATGCCTCAGCGGCGGCCTTGGGGTTGGCAGCAGACGGGGCGGCGGCGGGCGGGTTTGCCGACCGCTATGCCACCCGACAGGGCGATGCTTTTGACGTGCTCGAGGCTTTGGGCACAGAAGGCGCACAGTTTGACATTGTGATTTGCGACCCACCCGCCTTTGCGCCTGCCAAACCGGCGCTGGAAGCAGGCTTGCGTGCCTATGAGCGGCTGGCACGGCTGGCAGCCCCCTTGGTGGCCCCGGGCGGCTTTCTGGTGATGTGTTCGTGTTCGCATGCGGCAGACCTTGCGTCCTTCCGCAACGCATCCGCGCGTGGCATTGGGCGGGGTGGTCGGCGCGGGCAATTGCTGCACACCGGGTTTGCCGGCGCGGACCATCCGATGCTGCCGCAACTGGCCGAGAGTGGGTATCTCAAGGCGCTGTTCTTCAGGCTGGATGGCTGATGCGGGCGGTCCTGGACGCTTGCGTCCTGTACCCCACTGTCTTGCGCGAGATTCTGACAGGGGTGGCGGCACTGGGGCTTTACACCCCGCTGTGGTCGGATCGCATATTGGAAGAATGGGCGCGCGCCACCCACAAGCTGGGGCCGGGCGCCGAAGCCGTGGCGCGGGGTGAGATCGCCTTGTTGCGGGTGGCGTTCCCCAAATCCACCTTGCGCGCGCAGCCGGATATTGAGGCCAGGATGTTGCTGCCCGATGCCAATGATGTGCATGTGCTGGCGGTGGCGGTGGCAGGCAGCGCCGATTGCATAGTGACGTTCAACGCCAAGGACTTTCCGCGCCATGTGCTGGCCGAGGAAGGGATTGCGCGCCGCGACCCGGACGGGCTGCTGTGGGAATTGTGGTCTCATCACCCGGAGGAGGTTGAGGCGGTGGTGGCCCGGGTTCATCGCGTGGCCGAGCAGATGGCGGGGGTCGCGGTGCCGCTGCGGGGGCTGCTGAAGCGGGCGCAATTACAGAGGCTGGCAAAAGCGATGCCGTAGGATGGGCAATTTGCCCATCTCCCCCACCTGACAACTGCCCCCAACGGGAGCTGGGACGATCTAAAGATGGGCGGAATCGCCCATCCTACCCCACCGCGTTGTATTCGCCTCGATCGCCGCGATGCGGTCGGCGGTTTTGGGGTGGCTTAGCAGCCACGCGGGCGCACCTTGCGCATGATTGCGCGTCAGCGCGTCCAATTTGGCGAACAGCGATATTTGTGGCCCTGTGCCAATGCCGGACTTGATCAGCAAGGCACTCGCATAGGCATCGGCCTCAAACTCGTCGCGGCGCGACAGATGGGCCATCAGCGCGGTCGAGATGAAATTGGCGATCCACATCCCCACAAACGGCACATAGCGCGACAGCACCGCCGACAGCATCATCACCACGGCGTTCTGTCCGGTAAAATCTATCATCCGCCGCCGCGAGTGGCCAAGTGCCACATGGCCCAATTCATGCGCGATAACGCCCGCCAGTTCTTCGGACGTGACCTCTCCGCTTTGCTTGCGGTGCAGAAATCCACGTGTCAGGAAAATGCGGCCATCCGCGGCGGCGAGGCCGTTCACGGCGTCAATTTCATAGACATGCACCTTGATCGCTGGCAATTCCAGCGCCACTGCCATTCGGTCGGCAAGGGCAGAAATGTCCGGGTCGGTCAGCGGGCGAGACTGGGTGTCCAGCGTCTTCTTGGTCCGCCAGACTGAGAATTTCAGCATCAAAACGGCGTAGCCGATGGCGAGTATGAGGGGGGCAAATTTCAACATGTGATTAATATGGGCTCGGTTTGCAGCGGGGGAAGGGGGTCAGCGCAACAGCTTTATGCCGCGCGCGATGCCGTCCAACGTCATCGGCACCATGTGGCCGCCCATCAGTCCGTGGATCAGCCCGGTGGACTGGCTGTAGGACCAGTGTGCCTCGGGAACCGGGTTGATCCACAGATGGTGCGGCCAATGGGTGGCGGCACGGGTCAGCCACACTTGGCCAGCCTCGGGGTTCCAGTGCTCATTGGCCCCGCCCGGGTGCAGGATTTCATAGGGGGACATCGCGGCGTCGCCCACAAAGATACATTTGTAATCCGACCCATAGCTGCGCAAAATGTCCATAGTAGGGGTCTGATCATCCCACGGGCGGCGATTGTCGCGCCATACGCCTTCGTACAGGCAGTTGTGAAAATAGAAGGGGACCAGCTGCTTGAATTCGGATTTGGCGGCGGAGAACAGCTCTTCCATCACTTTGACGTAAGGGTCCATGCTGCCGCCGATATCGAGGAACAGCAGCACCTTTACCGCATTGCGCCGCTCGGGGCGGGTCTGCACATCCAGCCAGCCGTGCTCGGCTGTGGCGCGGATGGTGGCGTCCAGATCTAATTCATCCGCCGCACCATCCCGAGCCCATTGGCGCAGGCGGCGCAGGGCGACCTTTATGTTGCGGGTGCCAAGTTCGACCGTGTCGTCCAGATTGCGAAACTCGCGCTTGTCCCAGACCTTGACCGCGCTTTGGTGGCGGCTGGCCTCTTGTCCGATCCTCACGCCTTCGGGGTTATAGCCGTAAGCCCCAAACGGCGAAGTGCCCGCTGTGCCCACCCATTTGTTGCCACCCTGATGCCGGCCCTGCTGTTCTTCCAGCCGTTTGCGCAGCGTGTCCATCAGGGCGTCAAACCCGCCAAGCGCCTGAATGGCGGCGCGATCTTCGGCCGTCAGGTGTTTTTCGGCCAGCTTTTTCAGCCAATCGGCAGGCAAGTCGATGGCGTCCAGCACCTGTTGCGCTGTGATATCCTCCAGCCCGCCAAACGCCTTGGCAAAGGCGCGGTCGAAACGGTCGAGGTGGCGTTCGTCTTTGACCATGGCCGTGCGGGCGAGGTAATAAAACCCGGTCGCATCATAAGTCACAAGACCTGCGGCCATGCCTTCCAGAAAGGCCAGATATTCGCGCAGGGACACCGGGATACCCGCCTGTCGCAAATGATCAAAGAAGGGCAGGAACATGCGGTGTCACCCGGCCAGATATCGTTCCAGAAAGATGGTGATGAAAACGCCAAGCAGCGTTAGCGCGATGCCGTAGCCTGCGGCGTATTGCGCCATGTCGGCGGCTTTGCCACCGCGTTTGCGGGCGGTCAGTGCGCCGATCAACGTCCCCAAAATTGCCCCACCGATCACAATCATTCCGCAGCTGCCCCGAATACGGGACGGCACACAGCCAGTCCCTAGCCCCGGCGGCCCCGTGCGCCCAAGGCTGCGATTTCGCGCAGCCGGGCTCGCGTGCTCGCCTCTGACCCAAAGCCATAACGCGCCCATGCCTGACTGTCGAGGCGCAGGGCTGCCGCATCGGCGCTGCGTCCGGTCTGGTCCAGCGCTTCGGCCTTGATCAGCATCACCGTCGCCAGCAGGCTGGCATTTTCTGCCCGGCGGATCACAGGGATCGCGCGGTCAGCAAAGGCGATGGCTTGGCCCGGATTGCCCATGGCGACGGCAATCGCGGCAAGCTGCATATCAACATGCGCCACCTGCACCGCCCCACCGGGCTGGGCGCGGTAGATGCGGGCGGCTTCGGTCAGCTCGCGTACTGCACGGGCAGGATCAGAGGCAACATACAGCCTGCCTGCCGCAAAATGGCTGAACGCCAGACGGCCATCGCGCCAGCCTTGGGCATGGGCGCCCATCAAGGCACGCTCTGCCGCTTTGATGCGCGCGCCTTGACCGGCACGGCCGCCAAGCGCCATCTCAATCGCGTCAGACCATGAATTCGGGGTGCCGCCGACATTGGGCGCGGCACCCGCCGGGGCCATTTGCGCTGCAAGCGACGGGATGCGCGCGGCCACATCGGCACGGGTCATGCCGGGCGCGAGATCGGCTGAATAGTACATCCGCAATATCTGCATATCAAAGCTGGTCAGTACGGTGTTGAAGTTGTCATCGTTAAACACGGAATCGGGCAAACGGTACAGGTCGTTCAATGGGCCGATGGCTTGCGCCAATTCCTCGTGCAGGCAATCGCGGATTTCCTGCGGGCTGGTGTCGGCGGGCACGAAAATCGCAGCTTTGGTGCGGGTTTTCACAAAGGCCCAATCGGCAACGGCCGTACCCCGGGCCGCGCGATATTCGGCAAGGGTTGATACGTTGGGCACGACAAAACATGCAGCTGTCGGGGCCAGACGTTTCAAAGCGGCACGCGGGCTGAATTCGACGGTGATCGAGGCAGGCTCACCTTTGGCGGCAATGCGTACCGCCAGACCCGCCTCATTGCGCAACCGAGCCAGCAGGCGCTGAAGGTCTGGTGCGGCCGAGGGCGGGACAGTGCCAGTCAGGGCTACAGTGATCGGGCCGTCAAACCGGCTGAACCAGGGCAGCGGCCGACCGCTTTCCATCGCAAAGCTAAGCTCCATGAAGTCTTGCGCCAACGCACCCGAGGTGCGGCGCAGGGCCGGGATGGGCAGGGGGGCCACGCGTTCCATCGGGGCCACCAGTTGGTTGCTGGTGGCGACGGTGGGCGTGCTTTTGGTTACCTGAACCTGCTGCGCCGGAGTGCAGGCAGCCATCGCCCAGAGGGCGAGTACAGTGAGTTTACGCATGATTTGGCAGCTCGATCGTTGCGCGAGAATTGGGCTTTCACCCGGATGTGGCCTTGGTGGAACTGGCCGCGACACAGACTGGTCCGCGCGCCGTTGCTGGTTGATCTGGTCCCCACCAGATCAACCAACCACAGATCACGGTCGTACCGCCCCCACATCCGCGCCATCCCCGGCATGTCACCGGTGGTCTGGCCTGGATGGGACCCTGGTGCCTGCAATGCCAAACTGGCACTGCGCCCCCGCACCTCGGATCCCGTGGGATCGTTCAGATATGTGATACTCCCATTGCGCTGTCCCACAGCCTTGCCCGTCCAGACGGCAAAACGCGCCTGCAACCGCCGATGCAGCTTGGCCGGGCAGAGTCTGGCGCAAGGCAAGGGGGCAGTTGAAATCTGGAACATGGATCAGCAGTCCGCATTGGTTTTTCACACTCGCCTAGATAGCGAGGCCCAAGTGTCAGGACCGCGGCCCGTCCGTGTCAATTGCGGGGATTCTTCGGGACAGCCCCGAGTCTACCCATGGCGTGTGCAGTGCGATCACACGCCACATTTTCCCCAATGTGATCACGAAATATTGCAAAATGTGACTAAAATTTGGTCGTTTGTGATGTGAATGTGGCAAGACTATGGCCGAACTTTGTCAATCTTGCCCGATTCGAACAATTGTAGCGACAATTGCGCCGCCACAATTCGATTGTTTTCAACGCTGCCCGCGCGCCATGAAGGCCAGCCGTTCGAACAGATGCAGGTCCTGTTCGGTCTTGAGCAGCGCGCCGTGCAAACGCGGCAGACTGGATTTGCCATCGCGGCGCAGGTCTTCGGGTGTCAGATCCTCGGCCAACAGCAGCTTGAGCCAGTCCAGCACTTCGGAAGTGGAAGGTTTCTTCTTTAACCCCGGTGTGTCGCGCAGGTCCATGAACTGGGTCAGGGCGGTGGTCAACAGCGCCTCTTTGATGCCTGGGAAATGGACGTGGACGATGGCCTTGAGCGTTTCCATATCGGGAAAGCGGATATAGTGGAAAAAGCAGCGGCGCAGGAACGCATCGGGCAGGTCTTTTTCGTTGTTCGAGGTGATGATGACCACGGGGCGATGGATGGCGCGCACGGTCTGGGCGGTCTCGTAAACGTGAAACTCCATCCTGTCGAGTTCCTGCAACAGGTCGTTGGGAAACTCGATGTCGGCCTTGTCGATCTCATCAATCAGCAGGACCACGCGCTCCGGGGCGTCGAACGCCTGCCATAGCTTGCCGCGGCGGAAGTAGATGGCCACATCATGCACGCGGGCATCGCCAAGCTGGCTGTCGCGCAGCCGGCTGACGGCGTCGTATTCATACAGGCCCTGTTGCGCCTTGGTTGTGGACTTGATGTGCCACTCAATCAACGGCAGGTTCAGCGCAGCAGCGACCTGCCGGGCCAGTTCGGTTTTGCCGGTACCCGGTTCGCCCTTGACCAGCAGCGGACGTTGCAGGGTGACGGCGGCATTCACCGCAACAGTCAGATCATCGGTGGCGATATAGCCCGTGGTGGAGCCAAATTTCATAAGCGTTTCAAGCCTCTGTTTTCAGGGTTGCCCGTAACCTATCGACCCGCACAAATTGTCGCAACCGCTAGTGACAATCCCCGCTGCTTGGGCTATCTGACCGCCAATCAGGAGAGCGCCGCGACAGATGCCACCCTGTCGGGCCGATCCACCGAGTTGGAGAGTGCTGCGATGAAGCCCGAGGTGTTCCTTCCAGACGACTACCGTCCCGCCGAGGACGAGCCTTT
>JANNNF010000101.1:0-3842 GCA_031398405.1 Rhodobacterales bacterium
AGCCCGATCCCCTGCCCTTTCAGCATGCCCGCCACCACACGGCCCGGCAGGGCGGCATAGGGGGCGATGCCGCCCGAGAACTCGGCCAACCGGTCTTCGCGGTCAAAGATCAACACCACTGGGCCGTCTTCCAGATCAAACACGCGCGGGGTCAGAGTGTCGCCTGCAGCTTCGGTTTCAAGCAGCAAAAACATCTCGCCATCCGCCAGCCGTTCATAAAAGCGCAGCCGCAGACTATCGTCCTCAGGCCTGGCAGAGACGGCAGCATGGGCGGCGTCCAGCAGGCTTACAATATTCGTCTGGCTCGGCGTCATGGCGTCTTTCCTATCGCTGTGCGCAACTCGGGCAGCAGGTCTGCCGCAAACCAAGGATTGCGTTTGATCCACCCCGTATTGCGCCAAGACGGATGCGGCAAGGGCCAGATGCCCGATGCCGCATGCTTGCGCCACGCGCCAACGGTCGATGTCACATCGTTCGCGCCCAAGTGCCACCGCATCGCGGCCCCACCCAGCAGCAGGGTCAGGCGGATATGGGGCAACTGGGCCAGCACTTGTGCCTGCCACGTTGCAGCACAAATGGGCGGCGGCGGCAGGTCGGCACCCGCGGCATTGTACCCCGGAAAGCAGAAGGCCATTGGCACAATCGCCACCCGTTCGGGGTCATAGAAGGCCGCCTCATCCAGCCCCATCCATTCACGCAGTCGGTCGCCCGAGGGGTCAGTGAATGGTCGCCCCGAGGCATGCACCCGCGCGCCTGGTGCCTGCCCTGCAATCAGGATACGGGCCGACGGTTGAAACCACACCATCGGACGCGGCTTGTGCGCCGTGGCGGTCGCGGCAAAGCGGGGGGCGCAGAGCTGGCAGGCGCGGATATCAATGGCAATATTCATCCGGTAAATATGGGCGAAGACGCCAGCAGTACAATACCAGCAGAACCAAGGGCGGCGTGTCCCATACAAATGATCACAAGGTATCAATGTGCCACCACCGCACGCCCCCCCGACCTGACGGCGCGACCAAATGCCCATGCGTCCGCGCAACACATTCCGGCAGTCCCGCGACGTCCGCTTGCAGGGCGTGTGCGGCAGGATTACCCCAATGATACTTCAGACCTCACATCAAGAGACCACCCGCCATGTACCGAGTGTCCGCCTTTCTGCACCGCTTTGCTTTTGCCTTGCTGGCCGGGGTCGTGGTGGCCACGCTGTGGGTCAACCTGTCGCCCGATGGCTATTATGATTTCATCGAAATGCGGCTGGCTGATCTGCCTTTGCCGCTGTGGCTTGCGTCCCTGCCCGTCAGCCTGACGCCCGTTGTGCTGGTGTCTGACGGGTTGATGGCGCTGTTCTTCTTCTTTGTCGGCAAGGAACTGTGGGAAGCGTTGATCCTGGAACGCGGCGCGCTGACAGCCAAAGGTGCATGGTTGCCGCTTGGGTTGACGCTTGGCGGCATGGTGGGGGCAAGTCTTGCGTGGCTGGCCTTGTCCTTGCTGCTGCAAACCGCCGAGGAAGCATCGTTCGGCACGGGCTGGCCCGTGCCTTTGGGCACCGATGTGGTGCTGGGATATCTGGTGGGTCGGTGGGTTTTCGGTCCGGGCCATCCGGCGTTGCATCTGTTGCTGTTGCTGTGCATCGCCACCGATATTCTGGCGCTGCTGGTGGTGGGACTGGCCTATCCCGCAGTGTCGCTGCGCCTTTTGTGGCTGGCGCTGCCGGTACTGGCCTCAGTCGGCGTTTGGATGGTCTGGGGCCGCAGGCCGCCTGTCACCGCATCGGAACGCCGCACCCGTGCCATGCTGGCCCTGTGGCCTTATGTCATTGCGGGGGCATTGTCTTGGCTCGGGGTTGTGGCCTCGGGTCTGCCCGGCGCGCTCGGAGTGCTGCCGGTGATCCCCGCAATCGCGCATGCCGACCGCGCCTTTGGCCTGTTCGCCGAGGCCGAAGAGTTATTGCATGACCCGCTGAATCGGCTTGCACATTTGTTGATCAAACCACTGGCCGTGGTGCTGTTCCTGTTTGGGCTGACCCGGGGGGGAATAGATTTTGCAGCCTTCGCGCCCACCACGACAATCCTGCTGGGCAGCCTTTGGCTGGGCCGTCCTGTCGGAATGATCTGCGGCGGAGTGGCGGTAGCGTTGATGTCCGGTCTGCGCCTGCCGCAGGGGGTGATGCTGCGCGATCTGATCCTCGTGGCCCTGATCATGGGCACCGGCTTCACAGTGCCTGTTCTGGCGCTGCAAACCGCCCTGCCAGGGGGCGCAATGCAGGAAGCGGCCCGTCTCGGGGCCGCCCTCAGCCTGTGCGTGGCCCCGCTTGCCCTGCTGCTGGCACGGGTGATGAAACGCTAACCTCTGCCGCCCGAGCGCACCACACCACTGTGATTTTCTGCTCTCACACGGTTCAGACATAATAGAGCCGCATTGCCTGCCCAGACACAGTCTTGGACAAAATGCAAACCGGGCGTTAACGAAGACCGGGTAAGGCTATGAGGGTGGGCCCATGGCGGCAGTGGCAATCTGGCAGAAGGCGTGCCCAAAGGTGCGTGCATGATCGAGTTTGAGTCGGTGTCCAAGTCATTCTGGACCGGGAAAACCCGCAAGGTTATTCTTGACCGGGCCTCTTTTCGGGTCGAAGTGGGCAATTCGATCGGAATATTGGCCAAGAATGGCACTGGCAAAACGACGATCATCAACATGATGGCGGGCTTGGAAAAGCCCGATGAAGGTAAAATCCACCGCAGTTCGCGCATTTCGTTCCCGCTCGGATTCATGGGCGGGGTGATCAGCAAGCACAGTGCCAAGGAAAACGCCCGCTACATTGCGCGGCTCTATGGTCTTGACCCCGACTATGTGGAAGGGTTTTGCCGGTGGCTGTGCGATCTGGGCGAATATTTCGACCTTTCCTTGGCAACCTATTCGTCGGGCATGAAGTCCCGGTTTTCGTTCTCGTTGATGCTGGCGCTGGAATTCGACATCTATCTGATCGACGAAGGGATGCCTGCCTCGCAGGATGTGGCATTCAACAAACGAGCGGGTGGAATTTTGCGCGAACGTTTAAAGGACGCCACCGTGGTGATCGTGTCGCATCAGCCCGGGACGCTGGAGAAATTCTGCCGCTCGGCTGGCGTGCTGCGCAACGGCCAATTGTATATGTTCGACACCCTCGAAGAAGCGAAACGCCTGTATGAATACGAAACTCAAAGCTAGCCGCTATAATCTGCGCCGCCCGGACGTGCCGGTTCAGCCGCGGCTTGCGACTGTGGCGGCAGAGGCACCGGTCGTGGCGGCAGCCCCATCAGCGCCTGCGCAAGCTGCAGTGGCACCGAGGACGCTGGCCCAACCGACTGCGGCACCCTTGCGCGCAGCACAGCCCGGTGTGCCACGCCCGGCAGCGGGCAAGCCTGCCGAAATCCCACCCGAAATGCTGTTTGACACCCATGATGACGGATTTGGTCCGGGCCGGTTTTCTACCGCCGCTGCCGCTGATGTCGGTCCATCCCCACGTGTCGATGATCCCGCTGCGGCCACCACACTGGACGCAATCCGGCGTGAAGGGCTGACGGGGCGCCAATTGCGGCTTGCCCGGCGTCTTGCGCAAAAGCACAATCTGACCCCCACATCAGACTATGACGCCGTGCGCCTGTTGCGCCAGAACGGGATGGACCCGTTCCACCGCCCCAGCCTGCTGGACCTTGCCAATGGCGACGATCAGACGGTGGCCGGCGCCACCATTCCCCCGACTGGCCCGCCGCCAAACCGGGGGCTGACGCCAATTCCGGGCGATGCGGTGAAACTGCCGCAGACCATCAACCCCAGGCACTGGCCTGGCCTGGGCGCGCTAGCAT
>JANNNF010000458.1:0-3130 GCA_031398405.1 Rhodobacterales bacterium
AGCCTCAAGGCGCATGGCGAAACCCCCGGCGATGCGTCCGCCGACCAGATGCGCCTGATGGCCGACCTTGCCGAAACCTACGGCCATTCTGATCTGCGCATCAGCCATGAGCAGAACGTGATCCTGCCGCATGTCCACAAATCCGACCTGCCGATGATCCACGCGGCCTTGACCCAAGCGGGGCTTGCGACCGCCAACGTCGGCCTGATCAGCGATATCATCGCCTGCCCCGGCATGGATTATTGCGCCCTTGCCACTGCGCGGTCGATCCCGGTCGCACAAGAGATCGCCACCCGGTTTGATGAGTTGAAGCTGGAGCATGAAATCGGCCCGCTGAAGATCAAGATTTCTGGCTGCATCAATGCGTGCGGGCATCACCATGTCGGCCATATCGGCATTCTGGGGCTGGACCGGGCGGGGGTGGAAAACTACCAGATCACCCTTGGCGGCGATGGCACGGAAACGGCGGTGATTGGGGAAAAAACCGGGCCAGGCTTTGCCTATACCGAGATTGTGCCAGCCATCGAACGGCTTGTCCGCGCCTATCTGGCGGTACGGACCGAGCCTTCCGAGACGTTTCTGCAAACCTACAAACGCACTGGCATCGGCCCGTTCAAGGCCGCACTTTATGATGCGGAAGGCGAAAAGGATGCCGCGTGATCTGCACCAAGGCGCGGTGGCCGAACGCGTCGCCAGCCTGAATGCGCGCTATCGCCACCACTCGGCGACCGCCGTTCTGGAACATGCGTTGAAGGATGATGATCTGGGCCGGGTGGCGCTGGTGTCGTCTTTTGGTGCGGAATCGGTGGTGTTGCTGCACCTCGTGTCAGTGATTGCGCCCGAAACCCCGGTGCTGTTCATCGACACGCGGATGCTGTTTGCCGAGACGCTGGAATACCAGCGCCAGCTGGCCGATCGCTTGCCCCTGTGCGACGTGCGCACCATCCGCGCTGCAGCCCCCCGCCTGGCCTTTGAAGACCCTGATAACACGCTGCACCAGTACAGCACCGATGCCTGCTGCAACGTCCGCAAGGTGGAACCCCTGGAGCGTGCGCTGGCAGGGTTTGACGGCTGGATCACTGGCCGCAAACGGTTTCAGGCCAGCACCCGCGAGGCTGTGGAGTTTTTTGAGGCCGAAGGCGATGTCCGCATCAAGGTGAACCCCCTTGCCCATTGGGGCCGTGAAGACCTTGAGGATTACATCGTCAACAACCGCTTGCCCCGGCATCCGATGGTCGCCAAGGGTTATCCGTCCATCGGATGTGAACCTTGCACCAGCAAGGTGGCCCCGGGTGAAGATCCCCGTGCAGGCCGTTGGCGCGGCTCGGATAAAACCGAATGCGGTATCCATTTCATCGACGGCAAGGCCGTCCGCACACCAAAGGTTTCTGCCGCATGACCGTTCTTGTAACCGATCGGGGCTTTGCCCCCGCCCCCGAAGTGTCCGCGGTGACCCTGGCGGATATTGCCAGCCATCAGGGCGTGCTTGACTTGGCCAACACAGATGACCCCGCGCTGGTGCAGCCTTATCTTGCCGACCTGACGCTGATCCGCGTGGCTTTCCCGGCGTTCAACGACGGGCGCGGGTTTACTGTTGCCCGCCGATTGCGGATGATGGGCTATACCGGCACCCTGCGCGCGTTTGGCCCGGTGATTGCCGACCAATACGCCATGGCCCGCCGCGTTGGCTTTGACGATGTGGAAATCCCTGATGATCTTGCCCTGCGCCAGCCTGAAGGCCAGTGGCAGTTCCGCGCCGACTGGCAGGATCACAACTATCTGGCAATGCTCAAAGCATAACGCCCCTAATCCTATGACCCGCAAGGCCTCACACCCATGTCCGACCTGATCGACACCAAACCTGCCAAACCGCATCTGCCCGATGCGCAGACCGTCACGTCTGTGAAACACTGGACCGACCGGCTGTTTTCCTTCCGCGTGACCCGGCCCAAGACCCTGCGCTTCCGGTCCGGTGAATTTGTGATGATCGGGTTGTTGGGCGACAACGGAAAACCGCTGCTGCGCGCCTATTCCATCGCCTCTCCGGCGTGGGATGACGAGTTGGAGTTCTACTCGATCAAGGTGCCAGATGGCCCCCTGACCAGCCGTTTGCAGCATATTCAGGTGGGCGACGAGATCATTTTGCGCCCCAAACCCGTCGGCACCTTGGTGCATGATGCGCTGTTGCCGGGCAGCCGGCTGTGGTTTCTGGCAACCGGCACCGGGCTTGCGCCTTTTGCAAGCCTGATGCGAGAGCCCGAGACTTATGAAAAATACGGCCAGATCATCATGATGCACACCTGTCGCACGGTGGAGGAATTGGCCTATGGGCGTGAGCTGGTGGAAAGCCTGAAGGACGATCCGCTGATTGGCGAGCTGGTGGGCGACAAACTGCTGTATTATCCTACCACCACCCGCGAAGATTTTCCGACCATGGGCCGGATCACCGACAATCTGACCTCTGGCAAGGTGTTCGCAGATCTGGGGCTTGCCCCAATGGACCCCGAGGAAGACCGCGCCATGGTTTGCGGGTCATTGGCGTTTAACCATGATGTGAAAGAAGTGCTGGAAAAGTTCGGCTTGCGTGAAGGGGCCAATTCAGAACCGCTGGAATATGTGGTCGAAAAGGCATTTGTCGGCGACGGGATCTAATCCTGTCACAAAGAAAAGGGCCGCGCAGATCACTTTGCGCGGCCCTTTCTTTTGCCCCGAAGGCTAGCGATTACATACCGAGGGCGGTTTTCACTTGCGCCAGCGTATCTGCCACCAGTGCGGGGTTGGACGCCGCTGCGGTAACAGCCGTTCTCAGCGTGGATTTGGTCGCATCGTCCAAGGTCGAGGCGTCAATCATCGCGGTGACTTTGGCCGCGTCAAACTGTGCGGGGTCCAAAGCGGCGGCCACGTCGGTGGCGGCTTCGGTCACGGCGGTGGTCGCAGCGGTCGCGGCCTCGGTGGTGGTCGCGGCAGCAGCAGCAGCGGCGGCTGCGGCTTCTTCTGCAACCTTGGCAGCGGCGGCTTCGGCGTCCGCAGCGGCGGTCGCGGCATCGGCGTCGGCCACGGCAGCAGCCGCGGTTGCCGCTTATTAAGCGGCGTTTGCGGGAGAGGCTGCCTCTGCCCCAGCCAGCCCCGC
>JANNNF010000140.1:0-16116 GCA_031398405.1 Rhodobacterales bacterium
CCGAGCGTCTCATCGAGAAACTCAAGGGCGAGGGCAAGGACGTCGACATCTACACCTCCGGTCGCAAGGCCGAGGCCTACTTCAAGTTCCGGCAGCGCCCTGTGGCGCAGTCGTGGCGGAAAAGGGCACTTCGTCTATGAAAGGCGGAAACTGCGCCACCACGGCATTGGGTGCGGCGGCCAGCAGCCCCACCCTGTCACGATCCGTCAGGCACAGATTCAGCGCCGCACCTTGCACGGCCTGCAATACCTGCGCCTGCATATCCGCCCAGACCCCCAGATTGCGCCGCGCGGAATAAGATGCCTCGCAGCTTACATAAGGCAGGCCAGTCCGCGCGCAGATCACAGGGCCGATCAGGTCGGGCGATTTGTAATACGGGTGATAGGTGAACCACAGGTCGGCCTGCACATCGGCCAGACGCGCTACTTCGGCGGCGGCGGCAGCTTGCAACGCCGCCCAGCCTGCCACATCGCTGGGGTCGCGCAGATAGGTGCGCAGGTCTGACATGACCATCACCTTGTGGCCTGCCGCCTCAAGGCAGGCTACCAGCATCCGCGCCATCAGCCGGTCGCCCGAGGGCACCGGGTGGTCGGGGGCCTTCAACGGGGCATAAAAGGCTATGCGAAGCGGGTGCGTCATAGGGGCAGCCTACTGGCAAACCCAGCCAAGGGCGATGGTTTTCCGCGCAGGTCCACCACGCTTGACAGACCCTGAAATCTGCCGCATTTCCTTTGCGATACCCTGAAAATATAGGTCAATCTTGCCGCACACCCCTTTGCTTGCCCTGCTGCAAACCCGCGCCGCCCGGGTGGGCATCATCGGTCTTGGATATGTCGGCCTGCCCTTGGCGATGGCCGTCGCTCGGGCGGGTTTTACCGTCACAGGCTTTGACACCGACCCTAGCAAAATCGCCGCTGTCGTGGCCCGGCAAAGTTATATCGAGGCGGTGCCCACGGCGATCCTTGCCGCCGAGGTTGATGCCGGCCGCTTTGCCGCCACCGCTGATTTCGGCGCGCTTGGGGGGTGTGACGTGATCGTGATCTGCGTTCCGACCCCGCTTACCAAACACCGCGAACCTGACCTGTCCTATGTCACCCGCACCTGTGACGATATCGCCCAAACGCTGCGTCCCGGTCAGTTGATCGTTCTGGAATCAACCACTTATCCCGGGACCACCGATGGTCCGGTCAAACGGAGGTTAGAGGCCACGGGGCTGCGATCCGGCCATGATTTCTGGCTTGGCTTTTCGCCCGAACGCGAAGATCCCGGCAACCGGGCATACGACACCTCAACCATCCCCAAGGTGATTGCGGGCGACGGCGAACCTGCGGGGGAATTGATGCAAGCCTTCTACGGGGCAGTGGTGCAAACGACGGTACCGGTATCATCCACCGCCACAGCCGAGGCCGTAAAGCTGACGGAAAACGTGTTCCGTGCCGTAAACATCGCCTTGGTGAACGAGTTGAAGGTGATCTACGAGGCCATGGGGGTGGACATATGGGAAGTGATTGACGCCGCCAAAACCAAGCCTTTCGGCTTTATGCCCTTCTACCCCGGCCCCGGTCTGGGAGGGCACTGTATCCCGATTGACCCATTTTACCTGACGTGGAAATCGCGGGAATTTGACCTGACCACCCGATTTATCGAATTGGCGGGGGAAATCAATTCGGCCATGCCGCGCCATGTGGTGACTCGTTTGGCCGAGGCATTGGATATGCGGCGGGGCATGGCTCTCAGCCGGTCCAAAGTTTTGGTCATCGGGCTGGCCTACAAGAAAAACGTGCCCGATATTCGTGAAAGCCCGTCGTTAAAGCTGATCGAGTTGATCGAAGAACGGGGAGGCGTGGCCGCCTATCACGACCCGTTCGTGGCGCAAATTCCCAAGACCCGGGCGTATGGGGCCCTGATGGGAAGGGCGTCGGTGATTTTGGATCAGGCGGCGGTCAGTGCCCATGACGCGGTGCTGATCGCCACGGACCATGACGGGGTGGATTATGCCAGCCTCGCGGAATGGGCACCGCTGATCATCGACACCCGCAATGTGTTTGCCCGCCGAGGCATCACCGGCGCGCATATCGTGAAGGCGTAAGCGATGAGCCGCCTTGACAGTCTGTGCCGCTTGACCGCGCGGCGCGACATCCTGAACCATCAAAGCGCGGTCGCCTTGCCGCATGGGGCAATACTGGAAATCGGCCTTGGCAATGGTCGCACCGACAGCCATCTGGCGGAAGTGTTCCCCACCCGCCGCATCGTCGCCTTTGACCGGGCCTTGGCGGCGCATGGATCATCCGTGCCTGCCCCCGGCGATCTGGTGCTGGGTGAGATTGCCGAAACAGGCTTGGCCTTCGTCGGCCAGAACGCGGCCTTGGCCCATGCCGATATCGGCAGCGGCTATGCGGAGGTGGACGCCGTGACGCTGACATCGTTGCCGGGGTTGATGGCTGGGGTGCTGGCCCGCGGCGGCATTGCGGTCAGCGGCGTGCCGTTGGATCATCGGGGGCTTGTGGCACTGGCGTTGCCCGCCACTGTGCCGACCGATCGCTATTTCCTGTATGTCGGGGCGTGACCGCTTCCGCGTCGCGTTGATTGCGGACGCGCATTTTCACGACCCGTTTGGCGATTTCGGGGTGGGGGTCGATCTTGGCCGGGGCCGCATGGCCCTGCGCCCTTGGCATCAGGTGGAAGCCGCCCCTCGTGCGGTGAACGAAAGTGCCGCCGCCCTGACAGCCGCCTTGGACCGGGTTCATGCCGCAGGGGTGCGGCATGTGGTGCTGGCGGGCGATTACACCGACGATGGCCAGCGCGAGACGACGCGCAGGCTGGGCGCCCTGCTGGCCCGGTACACGGCACTTGGCCTGCGGTTCTACGCGATCCCCGGCAACCATGACCTGTACGGCCCGCATGGCAAGCACACCTCGACGCAGGTCGTCACCGCCCCCGGCCAGTCCGTGCTGATCTCCAGCGATCCGGAGATGGAGGGGGCCATTCTGACCCCCGCGATGCGCTGCGAGGGGATGCCCGATGCTTTGCTGCCGATGGCGGTACACGGGCTGTTCCGCAACTCGCGCGATCTGCATTGGGAAAGTCCGTTTGGCCGCTCTGACACGGCGCAGGCCCGGATGTATCTGGCCCATGCGGCAGATGGGTCGGTCAGCCACCCTCTGATGGATGCGTCCTACCTGGTAGAACCCGAATCCGGGTTGTGGCTGCTGATGATCGACGCCAACGTGTTTGAACCGCGCCCCGGACGGCATGACGCGACTCGCAAGAAAGCGTTCATCGACCCCACCGATGCAGGGTGGAATGCGGTGCTGCGGGTGAAACCCCATCTGCTGCCATGGATTGCCGATGTGACAGGCCGGGCCGGGGATTTGGGCAAGACCTTGATCACAGTGTCACATTACCCGGTGTTGGACCCGTTTGCCGATGCGGCAGGGTCAGAGGTCGCGCTGTTCGGCCAGACCAGCTTTGCCCGCCGCACGCCCGGGCCTGCCGTGGCACAGGCGCTGATCGCGGCAGGGGTGCAATGGCACGCGGGGGGGCATCTGCATGTAAACGGGGTCACGCAATGCGGTGGCCTGACCAATGTGGCGCTGCCGTCGTTGGTGTCATATCCGCCCGGGTTCAAAATCGTGACGGCGCTTGGGGCGGACATAAGCATGGAAACGGTAGATTTGGCCGACCTGCCCGCTGCCCCCGATCTGACCGCCCTTTACGCTGCCGAAGGCCGCACAGGGCAGGGTCTGCCCTACGGCGCGTTTCTGGAAACCCAGTTCCGCGCCCGGCTGTCGAGTCGGATCGCCCGTGATTGGCCCGAACAGGTGCTGGCGGCAATCGCGGGTAAAACGGTTGCTGACGTGGTGGGGATGCTGGGCGGGGAAAGCCCCGATGCGACGCCGCTACCCGGCCTGATCGAGGATGCCTATGTGCTGCGCACAGCGGGTGACATGGCGGCGGTGGCACCAGCACGGCTGCAATCCTTGCGGGGTCTGGTTGCCTTCGGCGACGCGACGGCCGACCCAAAAACCTCTCCCATCACCTTCCTGCAAAGGTTTCTGTCTGTGCTTGCAGCATCGATTTCGCGGCTGGACGGTTAAAGCTCAATCTCGCCATTCGGGCCGGGAAGGGGGGCCGCGTCGGGGCCAGCTTTCGGCACCAACGGCGTTTTGCGGCGGATGATGATATCGCCGTTGTCCAGCATTTCAGGCGCCTGATAGTTACGGATGTCATCCACCAGTGCCGCCAGTTCGCGCAGAGCGGGTTCCAGGTCGGCCATGGCCTTGCCCATTTCGTCCAGCGCAGGTTCCATTTCCGACATCAGGCCGCGGAACAGCAGCTTGGCCCCTTCCTCCATCAGGCTGAAGCCTTCGTCGACAGGGGCCGGTTCCTGCGCCAAAGCAGGCGAAACCTGTGTAGGGGACAGGGGCAGGGACAGCAGCAGGGCAAGCGCTATGTGTTTCATGTGGCCAATATGGGCAGGCTTGGTGACAATTTCAATTCACCCCACATTTCCCGCAAAATTCACGTCGGAGGATCGCCAAAATCAAGCGAGACCGGAAAATGGTCTGACGCCTGCAACAGTGCATCGCTGAGCCCACGGTCGCCGTGGCAGGCGGGGTCGTTGAACGGGTGCCAGATACGCCAGATGGGGCCAAGGGCTGCCAGATCGGGTGAGACCATGACGAAATCCAGCAACGCCTCAAAATAACGTTTTTGCGGGTCGATCCAGAACCGGGCGGTGGTGGGGGTCAGGCCAACCCGGCTGGCAAGCGCCATCGTGGCATGGGGGTCGTACAGGCGTTGTGGGGCGGGAAGGTCAGTGCCCAGCACGATCTCAACCCCCGACCTGCCAAACAAAGCCTCAAAATCATCAATGCCGGGGCCATCGTTGAAATCGCCCAGCACGATCAGGCTATTGCCTGTCGCCAGATGTGCATCAACCCGGGCGCGCAGCCACAGGCATTGTGCCAGTTGCTTGCGGCGGTTTTCGGTGGAGATACGGGCGGCTGCGGCCTTGTTCCGCGCGCCATGCGGGGCTTTGGATTTGGCATGAACGCCGATCAACCGCAAGGTTTTGCCAGAGCCAGCCACCGTCAGTTCCAGCGGCGGTTTGGAAAACCGTATGATCTGGGGCGCGGTGTCGCGGTCATAGGTATAGCTGGCGTCAAAACGGGGGGTGGCCTCTGATGCCTGCGGGTCATGATGCGGGGTCAGGCGGTCTGGGTCGTAGAGGAAGGCAATCTCCTGCTCGGTCTCCGACGCAAACCCCATCACCGCCCGCCGCGCGCGCAGACCAAATTGCGCGGCAAAGCGTTCGAGCGCCGTGACTGTGGACCTGCGGCTGCCGGTATCGGGGGCCTCGATCACCATCACCCCGTCGGCGTCCAACGCGCGGAACACCAAACCCAAGGCCGCAATCTGTGCGGCACGGGTGATGCCGTGGCGGGAGGATGGCTCATTATCAGCCAGCAAACCGCCATCGTCGTCAAACAGCGCGTTGAACCAGGCGACATTGTAGGTCGCAATCCTCAGCCCTATATGCGACCCCATACGCTGCCCCATTCAGGCAGCCTGCCGGTCTTGCAGGTCTTTCCACGCGGCGTTGATGGCAATCAGGCGGCGGGTGGCCAGTTGCACAGCCTCGGCCGGGATGCCCCGCGCGATCATCACATCAGGGTGGCTGTCGCGCACCGCCTGCTTCCACGCAGCACGGGCCTGATCCAGCGACGCTCCCGGCGGCAGTCCCAGCACATCGTAGGGGTCACGCACTGCCCCTTCGACAAACCGCGCCCGCAGCGCCCGAAAGCAGCGATCATCCAAGCCAAAGATCGTCGCGACCCGTGCCAGATACTCATTTTCGGCAGGGTGATAGCTGCCATCCGCCATGGCGATGTGAAACAGCCCTTCCAAAAGGTCGATCAGCACATTGCGGTCGTCGCTGCACAGCGGCATTCCTTCGGGGCGGAACAGCGCGGCGACTTTGTGGGCATAGGCGTCAAACCCCGCCACATCCTGCCGCGCCAGATTGAACACACGGGCGGCATTGGCCGCGTCCGATTCAGCAATCGTGAACACCCGGCGAAATGCAGACACTTCATCACGCGTCACAGTGCCATCAGCCTTGGCCATCTTGGCCCCCAAAGCGATGACCGCAATGGTGAATCCGACCGACTTTTCCGGGCCGGACACACCTTGGGCGGCGCGCAGATGGTCGAACACCGCCGATAACCCCTCACCAGCGGCGAGCGAGGACAGAGCGGCAGCGATACGGGACCAAAGCGTCATAAGAGGCAGTTTAACCGCTTGCGAGGCAGTTGTCAGAGGAATTTCTGCACCAGCACAAGGTCGATAAACCGCCCGAATTTACACCCCGCCTGAGGGATGGTGGCGATCTGGACATAGCCGACCGCGCTGTGAAAGGCGACGGCGGCGATGTTTTCGCCCGAGATGCCCGCGATCATCTGATGCGCGCCTTGCGCGCGGGCGTGGCTTTCGACCGCTGCCATAAGCCTGCGCCCCACGCCTTTGCCGATCGACGCAGGCGCAAGATTGATGCTGTGTTCCATGCAGGTTGCATAGCCATCGCCGCCCCGAAACTGTGCGTAGGTGGCATAGCCAAGCAAACCGCCCTCATCGGCAACCAGAAAAGCGTGCCCCCCGGCATGGCGCTGCGTGATCAGGTCAGCCACTTCGCCGGGGGTCTTGGCGGTATTTGTAAAAGTTGCGGTGGTGTCCGAGATCAACGTGTTCCACAATACGCAAATGGCGGGCGCATCGGCAAGGGTGGCCGGGCGGATCATTCAAGAACGCGGGGGCCATGCGGAGTGGTGAAGGTCGCGCGCATCGCCTTTAGCGGGCCGGAGATGAAATGAACGCGGGGGTCATGCAGGGGCAACGCATTGCGTAGGGCTTTCGCCTGCGGGTGGGCGATTTCCAACTGGGTCAGCCGCACACCAGCCTCGGGTAGGGCGTTGGCCGGGTGCAGCGCCCCTTGCCACTGGATCAGCGCAGGGTACGCCCCGTCAAACGGCAGCTTGCCATCCGCTGGCACCGCCATGCGCCAACGATAGTCGCCGCGTTGCAAATCGACGGGCACCCCGGTGCCGGGGGGGCTGCTGGCCAAAGCCGCGTCCAGATCATCGCAGCCCGCAACCCAGTTGGTCAGGCGCGGCGGGCCGCTGAAATCATCCAGATCAAACCAGCGTGGCCATGTTGGGGCAGCGGCCGATGGGTCGGCGGCAATCACCTCCAGGTACAGATCGCCCAAGCCCAGCAGGCGATTGTGCGTCGCCATATGGGCGTGCTGCCCGCCCCCCGCCAATGCCACGCCAAGGGCCGCTTCAACCGCCGCCACCCCTTCGGCCAAGGTCAGCGCGGATACTGCCAAATGATCAAATCGCAAGGTCATTCCGGCACGACGACCCTGGTTTGCGCCTTCAACGACACGGCAAGCGAGGCCAAGCGTGCCGCCGCCACTTCGCCAAATAACCCCACGCCTTGCGCCGTCAGTTCCAGTTCCAGCAGCCGTTTTTTGGGGTTCCAGCGCAATTGGCCTGCCAGTGCGGGATCGCCCACCGAAAACATCGCGCCAAAGCGCATTGCCTTGCCCAGCACCTCGGCCTCTTGCATCTCGGCTTCGGACAGCAGGCGGAACATCGGTTCCAACCGCGAACCCGAGCGTGAGTTTTTATAGCGGTGCAGCAAGGCCAGCCCCAGAAACACCCGTCCCGGGTGGTCGAGCCCGCCAAGGTTGGCGCGGGTGGCGTTGTCAAAACAGGCCTCGGCGCGGTAGTCGGGGTGCGCGCGCCATGTGGTGTCATGCAACAGGCAAGCGGCCTTGATCAGGCGGATGCGGTCTTTGTGCGCGTCCTTGAACAGCGGCAGCAGAAATTCATACAGCTTCTTGCCAAAGCCCGGGATGCGGGCTTGGGTCAGTTCGGCCATCCGCGCGGCCTCGATCAGAGGGTCACGCGCGCGCAGGCGTTCGGGCATCTGTTCGTACAGCAGACCCTCGCGGATGCCGTATGCCGAAATGTCGATCTCGGATGGTTTCAGTTGGCGGATGATTTCACGCAGCACCTCGCAGGCCAACGGCACCAGTTCCATCCGTTCTGCGGACGTGCCGGTGCGGCCGCGCAGAGCGGGCAGGTCGGCGGCGTCAAGCCAATCCAGCGTGTCCAGCAAGCCTGCAGGCGTCATGCGGTATTCGTGCAGAACCGTCAGCGGGTAATTCCGCCGCTCCATATCCAGCCGGGCAATGACCCGCCAAGACCCCCCGACCAGATAAATCCGCTCGCCTTCAGACTTCACCACCTCCTGCGCGCCGCGCAAGATACGGTCGATATGCGCCAGCCGGGTTTTCACCCCGCCTTCAATCTGCTGCAACCGGAAGGGACCAAGCGGGGTAGAAACCCGTTTGGTCACCTTGCCATTGCCGATGCGCGCCAGTTCCATCGAGTTGCCGCCGATATCGCAAACCAGCCCCGCAGCCTCGGGCCAACCCAGCAACACGCCTTGGGCCGACAGGCGGGCTTCCTCATCACCGTTGATCACCCACAGCTTCAACCCGGTCTCACGCAGAACATCTGCCTGAAATTCCGGGCCATCGGCTGCCTCACGCGTGGCGGCGGTGGCCACCACGGTCAGCGGGCCAATGCCCATGCCATCGGCCAACAGGGCAAAGCGTTTCAACGCGGCCAAGGCGCGGATGCGGCCTTGCGGGTTCAGACGCCCGGTTTCGGCCAGACCCTTCCCCAGCCCACACATGATTTTTTCATTGTAGAAATAGGCCGGCGATCGCGCCGCCCCGTCAAACACCACCATGCGAACAGAGTTTGACCCCACATCCACCACCCCGACCCGAGACAGCGCCCGGGCAGAGGGGTCGTCAAACAACGGGCGGCCAAAAGGGCCCCAGTCTTCTTCGGTGTCGGGTGCGGATCCCGGTGCCTGTGGTGCCATGGCAGAATCCCCCAATTGCAGTCGCGCGCAACTTGCCCCGCAGCGGGGGCAGGGTCAACGGTTCACGCGGAACGCAATCTTCAACCTTTGATTGAGGGGGATGCAATTGCGGCACCTTGCAGGGGGCGCAGGTGGTCATAGATCAGATAGAATCCATAGGCATAGGCCATGTAAACCACCGTCAGCCCGATATTTACCGCCAAAGCATCGTGCAGTGTGTGCTGGCCCAGAACCATGATAATCGGCAGGGTCGCGGCAACCGGGGTCAATTCATGCGTAAAGGCATGCAAAAGGCGCACCCCGTGCGGGCGGTCACTGGCGCTGCGCCCTGTCAGGCCATGCTCGGCCCGGTCAAAAAGCCAATTGTGCACCGGCGTCCAGATCAACACCACAAGCGCCAGTGTGGCCAGCACAACGAAAGAATCCGTGGCTGTCCGATCAAAGGCATATTCGTACAACGGCACGGCCAGCAGCAATCCGCCGGCCTCGAATACCAGCGCCTGTAAGGCTCGTTCCCTTGCGGTGCGTTGCATTGGTTGTCCTCCCCCTTGGTCTTGGGAGAGGGTTTACCAAACACACCGGTTGCGGGCTGTTCCACCGGGAACACTGCGAAACCCAGTCTGGTTTCAGGGGATCGTTTGCCCCACCTCGTCTTGGCTGCGGGCCAGATGGCGCACATCCTTGGCACCTGCAGTGCCCCGGCCCGAAAGGGAAGGGTTCTCCATGAAAAACTGATGACAGTTGAACAGGCGGTGGTCGGCGGCTCCAAGCGTGCGGCGATAGCTGCCATCGGGGGCCAGCACCCAGCTTTGAGACTCATCCGCCAGATTGGCGGCCATGATCTGCCCCATGATCTGGTTCTTGACGGTCGGGTTCTTCGCCTCGACCAGCGTTTCAACCCGGCGAGTCAGGTTGCGGCCCATCCAGTCAGCGCTGGAAAAGAACACCCGCGCCGATTTGGACGGCAGCCCCTGACCATTGCCGAAACACACAATGCGCGAATGTTCCAGAAACCTGCCTACGATGGATTTGACCCGGATGTTTTCCGACAACTCCTTGATGCCTGGACGCACCCCGCAGATCCCGCGCACGATCAGGCTGATCTTCACCCCCGCTTGGCTGGCCGCATAAAGCGCGTCGATGATGTTGGGTTCGATGATTGAGTTGACCTTGATCCAAATCTCGGCAGGCCGACCCGCGCGGGCATGATCGGCCTCGGCAGCGATCATCTCGATCAAGCGGGATTTCAGGCTGATGGGCGCGATGGCAAGATTTTCCAGCCCCTCGGGCTGCACATAGCCAGACAGATAGTTAAACACCTTGGTCGCATCGCGGCCCAAAGCGGCATCACAGGTAAAGAATGACAGGTCGGTGTAGATGCGGGCGGTGATCGGGTGGTAATTCCCGGTGCCGTAATGAGTGTATGTGACCAACTGGTCGCCTTCGCGCCGTACCACGGTGCTGATCTTGGCATGGGTTTTGTAATGGATAAAGCCATAGACCACATGCGCCCCGGCACGTTCCAAGCGGCGGGATTGCCGGATATTCGCGGCCTCGTCAAACCGGGCTCTCAATTCGATCAAGGCCGTCACGGACTTGCCCGCCTCGGCAGCCTCGCACAGGGCAGACACGATGGGACTGTCCCAAGACGTGCGATACAGGGTCTGCTTGATCGCCAGCACGTTGGGATCGCGCGCTGCCTGTTCCAGAAACCGGATCACCAGATCAAAGGTTTCATAGGGGTGGTGCAGCAAGATATCCTTTTGCTTGATCGCGGCAAACAAATCACCGTCATGGTCTTGGACCCGTTCGGGCACACGCGGGCTGAAGGGCGGCCACAGCAGATCAGGGCGCGCAGACAGCACCAGTTCTTTCAGGTCCGCGATGCCGAGCAAGCCGCGCACCTCGACCACCTCATCTTCGGTGACGCTCAGTTCTTCCATGATCAGGGCGCGCAGATCGGCAGGGGCACCTGCGGACAGTTTCAGGCGGATCACCTCACCCCGGCGGCGGCGTTTGAGCGCAGTTTCAAACTCGCGTACCAGATCTTCGGCCTCATCCTCCACCTCAAGGTCGCTATCGCGCAGCACGCGGAACAGGCAATGGCCGCGGTCGGTATAGCCTGGAAACAGCATGTTCAGATGCAGCAGCAGCAGCTCTTCCAACGGCAAAAACCGATGCTCGCCCGGCTTGGCGGGCAGCGGCACAAATCGCGCGATCTGCTGCGGGATCGGCAACAGCGCCTTCAGAGTGCGGTGGTCGGTGGCGCGTTCCAGCTCCAGTGCCAGCGAAAACCCGGTGTTGGGGATAAACGGAAACGGGTGGGCCGGATCAATCGCAAGCGGAGACAGCACCGGGAACACCTTGTTCAGGAAATGCGCCTCAAGGTGTACCAGATCGCGCCGCGTCAGTTTTGACCGGGTAACAAGGGTGATCTTGGCGGTCTCCATCTCTCGGCGCAGCTTGTTGAAGGCGACCTGCTGGGTTTGCATCAGACGTCGGGCATCGGCGTTGATCAGCGCCAACTGGTCTGCCGGGCTGCGGCCATCCTCGGACGGTTTGCTGTTGCCACTGCGCACAAGGGCACGCAGGCCTGCCACGCGGACAGTGTAGAACTCATCAAGGTTGGTGGCGGAAATGGACAAGAACCTAAGCCGTTCCAGCAAGGGCACAGCAGGGTTCGCGGCCTCCTCCAGCACGCGCCAGTTGAACGCAAGCCAGCTTAGCTCGCGGTTGAAAAACCGCCCGGGCCCATGGATGTCAACGCCGGGCAGGGTGACGGCGGCAGGGAAAGGTGCTTTGAGGAAATCTGCCTGGGTCATCGTGGCCTTATCAGGTTCGGGATCAACAGTGTTTCATCCCGCCTCTTGGCTGTCCAGCACTTCTCCGGCCAATTTCCGGGTGATGGCACGGTGCCGCGCCAAAGCCTGCGCGTCCAGCACCGCCACCAAAGCCCGCGCCGCCCCGATCGACCTGTCCATTCGCGCCACAAGATACGGGATCAGGTTGGGGGCGACCTCTAACTGGCGGTCGGCAAACAGCTTTATCAGCACGGCAGACAACAGCGCATCATCGGGGGGGGGCAGGCGGGTCAGGGGGGCGGCCTGCAAGCGGCTGATCAGGTCGGGCAGGCCTGCTCCCCAATCGCGGGGCGGGGTGGCTGCCGTAATCAGCAGGCTGTGGCGCTGTGTGACCAGATTATGTAGATGGAACAACGCAGCCTCGGCTACAGGGTCGCCCGCCACGGCATCGGCATCTTCCACCACCACACAGCCCGCCGCCGACAGCCCGGACAGATCGGCCCCGCCAATATCGGCCCCCTGCACAAGTGAAGCCGCCGCCATATCGGCCCAGACATGCGCCAGATGGGTCTTGCCCGCGCCATGCGGCCCCACCAGCAGCATCTTGCTGCCTGGCCAGTCGTGCCACGCATCGATGGCCGCGACCGCCTGCGCATTTACCGCCGAGACGTAGAAATCCGCGCGCAGATAGGTTGCCGCGATTGGCAGATCAAAGGCCAACTGCCGTGTCACGCGCTGTCCTCATCCTCGGGGATGCGGCCCGCGATGCCCCGGTAGAGCAAACTGCCCTGATAACGTTCGGCGGCAAAGCGCATCAGCACCCCGATGCTGGCCGCGACCGGAACAGCCACCAACATGCCGACAAAGCCAAAGATCGACCCGAACGCCGACAGCGCAAACAACAGCCACACCGGATGCAGCCCCACCGATTTGCCCACCAGTTTGGGCGTCAGGATATTGCCCTCAATAAACTGTCCGGCGACGAAAATTGCGGCGACAATGCCGATGGAAACCCAATCCCCCCAGAATTGGAAAAGCGCCAAGCCAATGGCTAACATCCCCCCCACCAGTGATCCAACATAGGGAATAAAGGTGATCGTCCCCGCGATCGCCCCCACCACCAAGCCAAATTGCAGCCCGGCCAGCATCAGCGCCATGGAATAAAACGTCCCCAGCAGCACGCAGACCGACAATTGCCCGCGTACAAACCCCGCCAGCACCGTGTCAATCTCGGTCGCCAGTTGCCGGACGGTTTGCCTGTGGTCCAACGGCACCATCGCGTCGATGCGGGCCACCATCATATCCCAATCCAGCAGCATGTAGAACGCGACCACCGGCACCACCACGATGAATACCAGAGCCGAGATCACCGACAAGGCTGAGGATATCACACCGTTTGCAAGCTCTGCCCCGCGCGACTGGATGGTGGCCGCAATCTTGGCAAGTGTCTGGCGTACAGTCGATGTTTCGTCTGACAGTTCTGGGAACTTCTCAACCAGAAACTTTTGCAGGTCACGCGCAATGTCAGGGGCTGCGTTCACAAGGGCTGTCAACTGATTAATAAGCGTCGGGATCACCGCCAGGACCAGCAAGATCACCACCAGAACGGCCACCAGTGTAATCACCGACGTTGCAGCAGTCCGCGACAGGCCCAGCCGTTCCAGCCGGTCCGCCACAGGGTCAAGGAAATAAGCAATGCCGCCACCCACCAGAAACGGCAGCAACACATCGCCCAAAAACAGCAACATCCACAGGAAAACCACGGCGGCGATGCACCAGTAGACCGTCTGTTGCCGTACCGACAAACCCATGCTGCAATTCCCCTTGATCAATCCTTTCCCACATTGCCCATGCGGCCCCCGGTTTCAAGAGGCGGCGAGGGTAGTTTGGTCGGGTCTGCTAATCAGTCGATAGCTTTACCCTATCGCACAACGGGTAAGCGATATTGATATACCGCCCAAAGCCTGTACAACTGGCGCAGCCATCACGTTGAGGGACAGCCAGATGACAGACCAGACCCTTGCCATCCGTGTGGGCGAGATCGTGACCACTCATCTGGGGCTGGAAGGCCCGTTGTTGCCGATCCTGCACGCCATTCAGGCCGAATACGGTTATGTGCCGCAACCCGCGCTGCCTGTGATCGCGCTTGGCCTGAACCTGACCCGCGCCGAGGTGCATGGCGTGATGTCGTTCTACCATGATTTCCGCGAAAAACCCGCCGGGCGTGCCGTGATAAAGCTATGCAGGGCCGAGGCCTGTCAGGCAACCGGGGGTGGGGCGATGGCTGATTATGTGCAGGAACGGCTTGGCATCGGCTTTCATGAAACCACTGCTGACGGGGCCGTGACGCTGGAGCCGGTGTTCTGCCTTGGCCTGTGCGCCTGCGCGCCTGCCGCAATGGTGGGCGGGCGGCTGGTCGGCAGGCTGGATGTGGACCGGGTGGATGCGATGCTGGCAGAGGTGACGTTGTGAAGGTTTATGTCTCTGCGGACGCCGCCGCGAAATCGGTGGGCGCAGATGCGGTGGCCGCCGCCGTGCTGGCCCATGCGGCTTCAAGGGGTTTGGACGTAACGCTGGTGCGCACCGGATCACGCGGCATGGTCTGGCTGGAACCGCTGGTCGAGGTGGAAACACCTGAGGGCCGCATCGCGTTTGGGCCGATGACAGTGGCCGACGTGGCAGGACTGTTTGACACAATTCATCCCAAGGCCTTGGGCCCGACTGACGATCTGCCATGGATGCGCGGCCAGACCCGGCTGACGTTTGCCCGCTGCGGATTGATTGATCCCTTGTCGATGGAGGATTACCGCGCGCATGGCGGGCTTCTTGGCTTGCGTCGCGCGATTGAACTGGGACCGCAAGCTGTGGTGGCCGAGGTCACAGACTCCGGGCTGCGGGGCCGGGGCGGGGCAGGCTTCCCGACCGGCATCAAATGGAAAACCGTGGCCGGTGCCCCCGGGCCGCAGAAATACATCGTCTGCAACGCGGATGAAGGCGATAGTGGCACGTTCGCTGACCGTATGATCATGGAAGGCGACCCCTTCACATTGATCGAGGGGATGGCAATTGCCGGGATCGCCACTGGGGCCACCAAGGGCTATGTTTACCTGCGCTCTGAATACCCTGATGCGATTGCGGTGATGACGCAGGCGGTGTCGCTGGCACGTCAGGCCGGGTTGCTGGGCCGGGCGGTCCTGGGGTCCAGCTATGCGTTTGACATGGAAATCCGCACCGGGGCCGGAGCTTATGTCTGCGGCGAGGAAACCAGCCTGCTCAACAGTCTGGAGGGCAAGCGCGGCGTGGTGCGCGCCAAACCGCCTTTGCCCGCGCTTGAAGGCTTTCTGGGGCGGCCGACGGTTGTGAACAACGTGATCAGCCTTGCCACTGTGCCGGTGATCCTTGAACGGGGGGCGGCGTTCTACAAGGACTTCGGCCTTGGCCGCTCACGCGGGACCATCCCTTTGCAGATCGCGGGTAACGTCAAGCATGGCGGCCTGTATGAGGTGGCCTTCGGTCTGACCCTCGGCCAGATCATCGACGATATCGGCGGCGGCACCGCCAGTGGCCGTCCGGTCAAGGCGGTGCAGGTAGGCGGGCCCTTGGGTGCCTATTTCCCCCGGTCGATGTTCGACACGCCCTTCGGATATGAGGAATTCGGCGCGAAGGAAGGCTTGATCGGTCACGCCGGCATCGTGGTATTCGATGACAGCGCCGACATGCTGGCGCAGGCTCGCTTTGCGATGGAATTCTGCGCGATTGAATCCTGTGGCAAATGCACCCCCTGCCGGATCGGTGCCGTGCGCGGGACGGAAACCATCGACCGAATCGCCAAGGGGGATGCCAGTGCCATCCCGCTGCTGACCGACCTGTGCAATACGATGAAATCCGGGTCTTTGTGCGCGCTTGGCGGGTTTACACCCTATCCGGTGATGTCGGCGCAGACCCATTTCCGGGACGACTTTGCTCCGATGAAAGAGGCTGCGGAATGTTGTGCTCCGCCCCTTGCGCCGCCACCCACCCCCAGCCCTTCCCCCTCGTGGGGAAGGCTGGGGGGTGGGGGCGGACCAATATGTGGGACACCCGATGATCGACGCTAAGGTCAAAGGCCCCGCCTCTTACTTCCCGTCGATTGAGGTCAAGTACGGTCAGCCAGTGCATCATTGGCTGGGCTTGATTGACACCCGACCCGGCCAGACCCACATGCAGATCGTAAGCTGGCTGAAAGAAACACATGGTATTGGCCACGGCCATGCCAACGCGCTGGTGGCCCACGCGCTTAGCCCTACGAAAGGTGCCTCCCGATGAAAGACTTCATCATCCCCGACCGCGATTTCGGCACCCCTGCCGCCAAATC
>JANNNF010000465.1:0-7254 GCA_031398405.1 Rhodobacterales bacterium
TCGGGCGGATGATGATTTCCACGCGGCGATTCTGAGCCTTGCCTGATGCGGTCCCGTTCGAGGCAATAGGCTGACTTTCGCCACGACCATATGCTGCAATCCGGCCACCGGGCACACCAGAATTGATCAAGATGCCCGCAACGGACGACGCCCGGCGCTGCGACAGATCCTGGTTGTAGGATTCAGCCCCGGTGTCATCGGTGTGGCCGATGACTTCGATCTGGCTGTTGGGATACTTCAGCAGGCTGGAGGCTACAGCGCGAATATCACCGGTCAGATCGGGTCGCAGGCTGGCACTATCCACCGCGAACAGCAGGTCTTGGGGCATGTTGACGGTCAGATAAGACCCGTTGTTGGTGACAGAGATGTTGGGGTTGTTGATCGACCCGCGCAATTCTGCCGCTTGTTGGTCTAGCGTCGCCCCGACAGCGCCACCGATTGCAGCACCGATACCTGCGCCAACGACAGTCTTCAGCAGTTTGTCGTCCCCGTCGGACGTGGCCCCCGCGGCCGCACCCAACAGGCCCCCGATTACGGCACCATTGCGAGTGCGGGCATTGGGGTCGCCATTATAGGCATTCGGATCGACGCAGGCGGTAAGGGTCAGCGCAGAGATACCAGCCAGAAGAAACGAGGACTTGAGGGTCATGTGTGTCGCCTTGAGTATGTTAGGAACGGTTTTGGGCAAAATAATACGCCCTTACTACACCAACGCGCTGCTACCTAAACAAGTTCCCTTCCGACATAGCGATTTTCCGCGCAGGTGGGTTCAGGCCTCCAGACGTGCGGCTTCCCATGCGAGGATGGCGCGTTTGGCGGGCAGACCCCAGTGATACCCGCCCAAACCGCCATCTCGCCGGATTGCCCGGTGGCAGGGGATCAGAAAACTGATCGGGTTGCGCCCGATCGCACTGCCAACGGCACGCTGCGCGGCAGGGTGACCAACCGAACCCGCGATCTGGCTGTAGGTGGTGACGTAGCCGGAGGGTATGCGCAACAGCGCCTCCCACACCTTGATCTGGAAGGGGGCCCCGATCAGGTACAGAGGCGTACGGGCGGGAGTGTCGCCAAAAGCGTGGCCCACCCACGGACGCAAGGTGGCCTCATCGTGCACATAGGTCGCGCGGGGCCAGCGGGACTGCAGATCGTGCATCGTCTCGGCCTCGGTCATTTCGCCCAAAAAGCCAAGTCCGCAAATGCCTTTTTCGGTGCCCATCACCAAAGCCTGCCCGAAGGGCGTGTCAAACCACCCCCACAAGATGGTCAAGCCAGACCCGCCGCGCGCGTAGTCGCCGGGGCTCATTGCCTCCCATGTCAGGAACAGATCATGCAGACGACCGGAGCCGGACAGCCCGGTTTCCAGCGCGGTGTCCAGCACGGTGAACCGGTCTGCGAGCAGGCGGCGGGCGTGGTCTAGGGTCAGGTATTGCTGATACTTCTTGGGACTGACCCCCACCCACTGCGAAAAGGTGCGCTGGAAATGGGCCGCAGACATGCCCATCTTGGCCGCAAGCTCATCCAGCGTCAGTTGGGGCGGGGCGGCATCAAGGGTTCTCAACGCGCGGGCGATGACGGCGTAATGATAGCTAGGTGATTGGTCGGTCATGGCAGTCTCCTTGACGCGACCATAGGGCGCAGCCACGGCCCGCGCGACCCGTTTCCTGCGCTTGTGGCAAACGTGGGATTGTGGTGCAACTGCCCTATGGTAAAACAACTGAACTATCACGCGATGCATGCCATCTTCACCCGTTTTCGGGAAGGTGCAGCCGAGCCACTGGGCGAGTTGGACCATACCAACGCCTTCACCCTTGTGGTCGCGGTTGCCCTATCGGCACAGGCGACAGATGTCAGTGTGAACAAGGCCACCCGCGCGCTGTTCCCGGTTGCCGACACGCCCGAAAAGATGCTGGCCTTGGGCGAGGACGCTTTGATCGGCTACATCCGCACCATAGGGCTGTTCCGCACCAAGGCCAAAAACGTGATCAAGCTGAGCCGGATCCTGGTTGAGGAGTATGGTGGCGTGGTGCCCTCCAGCCGGTCAGCCCTTCAATCCCTGCCAGGGGTGGGGCGCAAGACGGCGAATGTCGTGCTGAACATGTGGTTCGGTCAGCCGTCGCAGGCAGTCGACACGCATATCTTTCGGGTTGGCAACAGGTCCGGCATCGCCCCCGGCAAGGATGAATTGGCGATAGAGCGCGCCATCGAAGATCATGTCCCGGCTGAATTCCAACGCCACGCGCATCACTGGCTAATCTTGCACGGGCGGTATATCTGCATCGCGCGCAAACCCAAATGCGGCATCTGCCCGATCGCAGAATGGTGCCAGTTCGAGGAAAAGACCGAATGAAATCCTATCAGGTTGTCGGCATCGGCAACGCCATCGTTGATGTTTTCACCACCGCCACCGACAGTTTCATCGAACTGATGGGGATCGAAAAGGGCATTATGCAGCTGGTTGAGCGGGAACGCGGCGAGGTGCTGTATGGCGCAATGACCACTCGCGTGCAGGCACCGGGCGGGTCGGTTGCGAACTGCCTCGCGGGGCTTGGAAATCTGGGCCTGTCGACGGCGTTTATCGGCCGGGTGCATGATGATGCCTTGGGGCGGTTTTACGCACAGTCGATGTCGGAAAACGGCACCGATTTCGTGAACGCGCCGGTGCCGGGTGGGGAATTGCCGACCTCTCGGTCGATGATCTTTGTCTCGCCGGACGGCGAGCGCTCGATGAACACGTATCTGGGGATATCGTCCGAACTCGGACCGGACGATGTGGCCGATGATGTGGCGGGACGGGCCGAAATCTTGTTTCTGGAAGGCTATCTTTACGACAAGCCCAAGGGCAAACAGGCTTTTGAGCGGGCGGTCACGCTGTGTCACGGCGCAGGCGGTCAGGCGGGCATCGCATTGTCAGACCCGTTCTGCGTGGACCGGCACCGCGATGACTTTCGCCGTCTGGTCAAAAGCCTGGACTATGTGATTGGAAATGAACACGAATGGGCGTCGCTGTATCAGACCGATCTGGACGCGGCATTGCAGCTTGCGGTGGCGGATGCGGGATTGGTGGTCTGTACCCGGTCGGGGGATGAGGTGATCGTGGCGCGCGGAGCCGAACGCGCCGTGGTGCCGGTGCGCCGCGTGGTGCCGGTCGATGCGACCGGGGCGGGCGATCAATTCGCGGCGGGTTTCTTGTACGGAATGGCGACGGGACAAAGTCTTGCCACATGCGGGCGGATGGGCTGCATTGCTGCGGCAGAGGTGATCAGCCATTTCGGCGCGCGGCCAGAGACCGACCTTAAGACCTTGTTCCGCAATGAGGGCCTGATCTGACGCGTCAGTCGTCTTTCGCCGGGGCTGCGTGTTCGATCTGTCCCTTGCCGTCCATCCATGCGGCGACAAGGGCGCACATCACCGCCCAACTGGCCCCTAGAACCCAGCCTGCCAGCACATCAGTGGGCCAGTGGACGCCCAGATAGACCCGGCTGACCCCCACCCCAAATGTCAACGCCACCGCAAGCGACAGCAGAAAGAACCGCACTGCAAGTTTGCTTTGGGTGCGGGCCAACATCACAGCAAGCGTCAAATACACCACGGCCGACATCATCGAATGGCCAGAGGGAAAGCTGGCAGTGTTCACAAAAGACCCGTGTGGCACAAGGTCGGGGCGGGGGCGCCCGACGGCCAGCTTGAACCCAGTCGAGATCAGGCTTCCCAAGGACACTGACACCGTCACGAACAGGGCCGACCGATATTGCCGCAAAATCGCCAGAAATACCGTGGCCGCCAGCGTGATCAGGGTCAGAATGCCTACTCCGCCAAGGCCGGACAGATCACGCATGAACTCCTGCAGCGCGTGCGGCCCGATGGGGACTGACAGATCGCCCGGTTGCCGCAAGGCCAGCAGTATGGCGCTGTCAAACGCTGCCGTGTCGCCCTCCATCACCTCGGACAGGATCGCGGCAAAGGCCCAGATGCCGCACAGGATGGCGACCAACAGAACCAGCGGCCAAACCAGCCCGCGTTCGCGCAATCTTTGGGAAAGGTGCCACATAGGGTCAATCCCCCAGCTTGGCGTGAACCTCGTCTAGATCAACCTCGTCCAGCGGCATTTTGTTGCCAGGATTGTCGAAATCATATTTGAAAAGCTGAAAGTCGCGCTTGTAGATCTCCCACACCAAGTGGCGAGACAAATCGTCGAAGTAGTCTTCTACTGGATGCGAACGGGCGGGCCCATGGCCTTCGCTTTCGTTGAAGCGGGGGATTTTCTTCAAATCAACGCGGTGTTTGACAGTAATGTTGTCCAGCACCGTCTGCATCCCATCATTAAACGTTTCGGTGAAAAAGATGTGGTCGTAACGCCCGCCGTTCACGATGAAGGTGGACACATGCCCCGCCATGGCCGACCAGTGAATGTCAGGCTCCATCGGTTTCTTGAAGCGAATGGTATCACGCGCAAACAGCAAAAAACGACGGAAGCTGGCGATTTGGTCAAACTCTTGTTTCCCATCATCACCGCCCACCTCGATCCCGTATTTCTGGGTCAGAAGGGGCACGAGGTTGCCGCGATAGCGTTTACCGTTGCGCTGAATCCCGCAGATCTTGTCAAAGAATGAACTGAGGATACGGGTATACGGGTTTCGCACGCAGGTGAACGCGTAGGATTTGTGGCCCTTGACGTTCTTCTCAATCAGCGGCTGGCTGGCCTCTTGCGCCCATTTGTGCAGGCCGGTGGTGCTGTCATGGATGTCACCGTCAAAGAAGCGGCCCTGATCGGAAAAATACATGATTTGCCCGATGGTGGAACAGGCGCATTTCGGGACAACCCGATAAACCACGCTTTCCGATTCCGTCATCCAAGTACCGGGAAACCCCATAATCACCACCCTCTGCCCGATCGAACGCGCTTTTCTGCCTGTATGTCGCTTAATGCCAAAAAAGCAAACTAACTCTGTCTTTTCAATAAGTGATAAAGCACTTTATGGAAACAATACGAGAGCAAAGCAGGCTGATCCCAACCCATGGCGAAAATTGCCTACATCCTTTTGTGCCACAAAGACCCTGACGGCATCATTGCGCAGGCCGAAAGGCTGACGGCGGGTGGTGACTATGTCGCCATCCATTTTGACGCGCGGGCCTCACGGCAGGATTTTGACCAGATCCGGGCGGCGCTGGAGTCGAACCCGTCGGTGGCCTTTGCCGCACGACGGGTGAAATGCGGGTGGGGGGCGTGGAGTCTCGTCGAGGCCACGCTGCTGGCGGTGACCGCCGCCGTCGCCACGTTTGAACGGGCCACGCATTTCTACATGCTGTCGGGCGACTGTATGCCGATCAAGACGGCAGAATACGCGCATGGGTTTCTGGACCGCGACGATGTGGATTACATCGAGAGCGTGGATTTTTTTAACTCGGACTGGATCAAGACAGGGATCAAGGAAGAACGGCTGATCTACCGCCATTGGTTTAACGAACGCACACACAAGGCGTGGTTTTACCGGTCGATGGTCTGGCAGAAAAAGCTGAGGCTGGCGCGGAAGGTGCCGGAAGACATACACATGCAGATTGGCAGCCAGTGGTGGTGCCTGCGCCGCCGCACGATCGAATGGCTGCTGAAATTCTGCAAGGATCGGCGTGATGTGATGCGGTTTTTCCGCACCACCTGGATTCCGGATGAGACGTTTTTTCAGACCATCGTGCGCCATCTTGTGCCGGAACATGAGATCAGAACCCGCTCCCTTACCTTCCTGATGTTCACCGATTATGGGATGCCGGTTAATTTCTACAACGATCACTACGATCTTTTGCTGTCGCAAGACTATTTATTCGCCCGCAAGATCAGCCCGGATGCAACTGAGCTGAAGGAGCGGCTGGGCAAGCTTTATGCAGCCAAGGGCGTACGGTTCGGCATCTCGAACGAAGGGCGTAGTCTGTTCAACTTTCTTACCGGGCGGGGCCGGATTGGCCGCCGGTTTGCGCCCCGGTTCTGGGAAACTGAAAGCAGTCTGGGCCGCGAACGCACCCTGATGATGGTAACGTGCAAGAAGTGGCATGTGGCAAAACGGCTGGTGGACAGGGTCCGCAACGTAACCAACCTGCCCGCAATCGACTATCTGT
Source organism: Rhodobacterales bacterium (assembly GCA_031398405.1). Lineage (GTDB taxonomy): Bacteria > Pseudomonadota > Alphaproteobacteria > Rhodobacterales > Rhodobacteraceae > JANNNF01. Next base: position 6,109 of record JANNNF010000465.1, read on the forward strand.
TCAACGAGGCCTCAACCCCGCTGCCAGACCTTGGCGGTATCCAGACCACACTGGAAAAGCGGACCCGGCACCGTCGGGCCCTGGTGCGTATGTTGTTCGATTACTGGCAGACCGATCAGTTGATCTTCTGTATCGACCCTGCAAACACGGAACTGATGCTGGATTTCTATAATGACAAGGCGACGGTCAAGCTGTTGGAGATCGAATGTGACTTCACTGATGACTACCTGATTGGCCACGCCAAACGGGTGGGCTTGGCGGGCGAGCGCACCCCGCAGGAAACCATTGACCGCCTTCTGCCGACCATCCGTTATGATGTGAAGTTTGAATCCGACCGCATCCGCGATCTTGGCATCTCGCGGTTTCATCGCATCCGGCAGGGTGCGACGGTGGATGAAAACACGCTGCCGCTGGCCGAGTTTCTTGATATCACGGTTGAAAAGGCGCGCGCGATTGCCGCCACCGAATACCTGTTTGTGGATTGACCCATGCCCTATGTCTACGATGCCACTAATATCTTCGCCCGCATCCTGCGCGGTGAAATTCCCAATAAAACCGTGCTTGAAACCGCGCACAGCCTCGCGTTCCACGATATCGCGCCGCAAGCCCCGGTGCATGTGCTGGTGATCCCGAAGGGGGCCTACGCGACGTTTGATCACTTCGCATCCGAGGCGAGTGCCGACGAGTTGGTAGATTTCCACCGCGCTTGTGCGGACGTGTGCCGGATGGTCGGCCTGGCCCCCGGTGACGGCTACCGCGCTATCACCAATGCGGGTGTTCACGGGATGCAAGAAGTGCCGCATTACCATCTGCATATCCTTGGTGGCAAGGTGATGGGCCGGCTGGTCGGATAGCACAGGAACCGGGTCGCATGGCGCGGTGAAAGGCGGTCAAGGGGGGCTGAATGAGAACCCCGTGATCGTCACCAATTCCACCTGAACCTTTCTAGCTCAGCTTTTGCCGGACGATTTCCCGCAGTTTTACCAAGTCTTTTGCGAAGCTCCGGATGCCACTGGCCAGCATTTCTGTCGCCATAGCATCTTCGTTCAAGGCCCAGCGGAACGCGCGTTCGTCCATGTTCTTATGCTAATGGTCATTAGCAGTGTAACATTTGCGCATCGTGCGAATAAACCCGGTGCTTCCTCC
>JANNNF010000218.1:0-10062 GCA_031398405.1 Rhodobacterales bacterium
CACGATCTGAACCGGGCAGCGCGCGTGAAGGCGGTTGGTCAGTGGGGCGGTGATCTTTGGCCGCCTCTGTGGCGGATTGCGACGTGATCACTACGGCCAAGGGCAACCTTGCAGCATTTCAAAGCACTGCCTGATACCGCATTTGCGGTTCTTCGGGCGATAAATGGGTATAAAGCCCGGGTTGCTGTAAGGGGAAAGTGAAGGTTATCTGATCGGCGCTGCGGGGGCCTTTACGCTGTTGGGCGCAGAGGGCAAATAAATTCTGGTCGGTGGTGTCGGGCGCGACGACCTTCAGGGCAGCGCTGCGGCTGATATTTCCGGGTTCAGATCAATATCAGAAGCGGGCACCACCAGTACGACCCGCGAAGCTGTCTTTGACTTTGAAGCCGGGATTGAGTTTGTTACAGATGGGGGCGGCAAACAGGCTTTCACTTGCGTGGGCGTCGGATACCGCGCTGATCCTGGTGGGCACGGTAGACGCCGATATGCTTGCCGCAGTCCAGATTTGGCTTACGCGTGAGGCGTCTTTGGCGCTTTCGGATATGACCCTGTAAACTTGCGCAGACCTTTGGTCGCTGATATCGCCAACACCAGATCAACCCGACGATTTTCGTCGGGCATTGGGGGTTAGGGTGCAGGGCAGGGGTGAAGCAGAACAGGCGCGGCTGTATGCGCAGGGCCTGACCCGCGCCTTTGGCGGGCGGCCTGTGGTGGACGATCTGTCCCTGTCAGTGGCGGCGGGGCAGGTCATGTGCCTGCTGGGTCCGTCTGGGTGCGGTAAATCCACCACGCTGCGGATGATCGCCGGCGTGGAACGCGCCGATACGGGCATAATCACCATAGACGGCACCCCCATGGCTGCCCCCGGCCTGCACCGCCCGCCCGAGGCGCGGGGCATAGGGCTGATGTTTCAGGATTTCGCGCTGTTCCCGCATCTGACGGTGGCACAAAACGTGGCCTTTGGCCTTTCGGGCGACAAAGCGCAGCGGCTGGCCCGGGTAGACGCGCTGCTGGAACGGGTCAGCCTGACCGGATTTGGCCCCAAGCATCCGCACCAGCTGTCTGGCGGCGAACAACAACGCGTGGCCCTTGCCCGCGCTTTGGCCCCGCGCCCCCGCGTTATGCTGATGGACGAGCCGTTTTCCGGCCTTGATAACCGGCTGCGCGACGGCATCCGCGACACGACGCTTGAGGTGCTGAAAGACGAAGGGGCCGCCGTCTTGCTGGTGACCCATGAACCGGATGAGGCGATGCGCATGGCCGACCAGATCGCCCTGATGCGCGATGGCCGTATCGTGCAGCGCGGTGCGCCCTACAACGTCTATAACGCGCCGCAAGACAAGGCGGCGGCGGCGTTTTTCAGCGATATCAATGTGATCCGGGGGCGGTCAATTGGGGCATTGACCGAAACCCCGTTCGGGGCGTTCCTGACCCCCCGGCCATGCCGACGGTGCTGCGGTGGATATCGTGATCCGGCCCCAGCATCTGAAGATCGATTTCGACCGTGCGGGCCGCGGCCCCAATCCCACCGTTCAGGACGGCGCGCCGGCACGCGGCACGGTGATCCGCGCGCGCTATCTGGGGCGCGAAAGCCTGATCGATTTCGCGATGGATTTTCAGGGGGCCCGCCTGACGGCCTCGGTTCCGGGGGTGTTTTTGCCCAAACCGGGGGCGGTGCTGTGGCTGATGATCCGCCGGGATCGCTGCTTTGTGTTTCCAGCGGATTAAAGCTACTCGATCTCAATCCCCGCCTGCGGCAACAGCGTCGCCACTTTGACCAGCAAACTGCGTGCGGCGCGGGCGCGGGGGTGGGTGTCGTTTTCGGCGATGTGGCGCAGGCCTTCGGTCAGGGCCTCCAACTCTTCTGCCGTCATCATGGTGGGCGGCAGCACCAGTGGCGCGCGCAAAATATAGCCCACGCCACGCTCTCCTGTCACCGGGATGCCAGACCCTGCCATCGTGGCCATGTCACGCCAGATCGTACGGGTGGACACGCCAAGTGCAACCCCCAGTTCCGCCGCCGTATGCAGCCGCCCATCCCGCATCCGCTGAATAAGGTCATAAAGCCGCTCGTCCCGTTTCATCGGCTTTCCCTCCTCCGGTCCAACTGACAAAATACTGTCAGGAGACTGCAGCACAAGGCCAGTGGCAGTCTTTTCGGGGCGGCGTGGTTCCAGTAAGACAGGTGCATGAAACCAAGGTGAAGGCCGCGCCTAGCGGTCAAAGGAGATTGATCATGCATCTGAGCCCCCTCCATCTGCTGGTTCTGGCCCTTGTGGTGCTGGTTCTGTTCGGTCGCGGTAAGGTCAGCAACCTTATGGGCGAATTCGGGCGCGGGATTACCGCGTTCAAGAAAGGTGTGGCCGATGGGTCCACCGAGTTGGAAAAAGACGCCGCGATCAAGGCCGAGGCTGCCGCAGCGGCTGCCAAGGACGTGACCCCCGTCGACAAGGACAAAGTCTGAGTCTGACATGAACTTGAAAGTGCTGACATGCCCGTCAGGGTCTGTGTCTGATCTGACGCAAAGGGGCTGACGCAGAATGTTTGGGGATATCGGCTGGGCCGAGCTTCTTTTGATTGGTGTTGTCGCGCTGATTGTCATCGGGCCGGAAGATTTGCCGGGCATGTTCCGGCAACTCGGCCGCTTTACCGCCAAGATGCGACAGATGTCGCGCGAATTTTCCCGCGCGATGGAAGACGCGGCCAAAACGTCAGGCGTCAAAGACGTGGCGAGCGACCTCAGGGCTGTGACATCGCCATCATCTTTGGGCCTGTCAAAGGTCAAGGAAGCGGCGGATCGGTTTGAAAAATGGGATCCGCTGAAACCCACTGCCAAACCGGTCGTTCCTGTGACGACAGCAGCAGTGGTGGTACCTGCGGCTGTGCCAGAGGCGGCTGGCTTGTCTGCTGTAGTGTCAGCCGCGCCAGAGCCTGTAATTCATGGCCCGGCGACCCAAGCCCTTTTGGACAAGAAAGCTGCAAAGCAGGCGGTGGTGGCGGAAACGACAACCAAGCTGAAAGCCATAGACACCGCCACGGCAGCAGCCCCTCCTGCAGCCGCGACTGCGGCATTGAAAAAGCCCAAAGCTGTAAAAGCGGACATCCCGGTGGTGGCAGAACCTGGGGTTGGCAACACTGCTGCCCCCAAAACTCTGGCATCCAAAACCCCGGGCCGTGTCCGCAAGGCGAAAAAGGCAGATGACGTATGAGCGGCACAGAAAACATTGACGACAGTGCCGCCCCGCTGATCGAGCATCTCAAGGAACTGCGCAGCCGCGTTCTGATGTCGGTCGGAATTCTGGCGGTGGCTTGCCTGGTCGGCTATCTGATCTGGAAACCGGTGTTTCATGTTCTGTCGCTGCCGATGTGCCATGCGATGGCGGATTATGGCCAGAAGTGCCAGTTCGTGTTGATCAAACTGCAAGAAGGCTTTTCTGTTGCGGTCAAGATTGCGGTTTGGGCCGGGTTTGCGATGGCATTTCCGGTGATTGCCTATCAGCTTTGGCGCTTTGTGGCACCGGGGCTGTACCGCAACGAAAAGTCGGCGTTTCTACCGTTTCTGGTCGCCTCTCCGGCCATGTTTATGCTGGGTGCGGCTTTTGCCTATTACATGATCCTGCCCGGCGCATTCCACTTTTTCCTGAGCTATCAGACCGATTTCGCCAATGCGATGAACGAACAACTTGTGGTGCCAACGGACCCTAACCCCCTCGCCGATCTGCCAAGCGGCGTGCTGTACCAAGGTTCGGTCGAAAGCTTCCTGTCGCTGACCATGAGCTTTGTGATGGCATTTGGGCTTTGTTTTCAATTGCCTGTGCTGCTGACGCTGATGGGAAAAGCGGGGCTTGTATCCTCTGCCGGGATGCGGGCCACGCGCAAATATGCGGTGGTTGCGATCATGGCACTTGCCGCCGTTGCGACCCCGCCGGATGTCCTTAGCCAGTTGATCATGTTCTTTGCGGTCTATCCGCTGTACGAAATCTCTATCCTGCTGGTCAGTCGGTTTGAATCTAAACGCGAGGCTCAGGCCCGCGCCGACGGCACTTGGGTGGATGAGGAGGCGTAGGTGACTGACGCGCTCGACCGTATCGCGGCTGCTCTGGAACGGCTGGCGCCCGCCCCCCGGCCGATGCCCGATTTTGACGCCTCTGATGCCTTTGTCTGGCACACCGGGCCAGACCGTCTTGAATCGATACGCCGCGTGTCGCGGGTGGATATAGGTCTGCTGATTGCAGTGGACCGCTCACGTGATACGCTGCTGGCCAATACCCGCGCCTTTGCGCAAGGCTTGCCCGGCAACAACGCCCTGCTGTGGGGTGCCCGGGGGATGGGAAAATCCAGTCTCGTCAAGGCGGTACACGCACAAGTTCGCGTAGAAGGGTTTGCGCTGAAACTAGTGGAGTTAAGCCGCGAAGACCTGCCATCGGTGGGCCGCTTGCTGGCACATCTGCGCGGGTCGGATGCGCGGTTCATCTTGTTCTGCGATGACCTGTCGTTCAGTCACGATGACCAGCATTACAAAAGCCTGAAGGCCGTGCTGGATGGTGGGATCGAGGGGCGGCCAGACAATGTGCTGCTGTATGCCACGTCAAACCGCCGCCACCTGATGCCGCGCGACATGATCGAAAATGAACAGCAGGTTGCCATCCACGCGTCGGAGGCGGTTGAGGAAAAGGTGTCCTTGTCTGACCGCTTTGGCCTGTGGCTGGGGTTCCACGCCTGTACGCAGGACGAATACCTGTCGATGATTGCTGGCTACTGCGCGGCGCATGGGGTGGTGGCCGACCCGAGCGTGCTGCGCGCCGAAGCGATCGAATGGCAGGCCACCCGGGGTGCCCGGTCCGGCCGGGTTGCGTGGCAGTTCTTCTGCGATCTCGCGGCACGGCACGGCGTAAAACTGTGAATGTGTCCGTAAAGACTGCATAGAGATGCCGTAACAAGACTGTAGTGGCGTCCAGGCTGCAATCAGGTGGCACCGCGGCCTGAAAACCGGCGGCCCACAAGACGGACTAGACGGCGATGGGTCTTGGAAATGCGGTGACGCAGATGCATTGCGGCGTAAATCGGCTGGCCCATGTCGGCTACATCGCTGACATGGGCAAAGCGCCCTGACGCCACCATCGCATCGGCGGTTTCGGCCGAGACAAATCCACTACCGCCCATGGCCTGCAACAGCGACACGACGGTGGCGCTTTGACCTACGGCCAGCGGCGTACTGGTCAGTTCGGGCAAAAGCTGACGATGCGCGCGGGCAAAAGCGGGCGAAAAGTTGGTCGAAATGTAGGTTGCAGGGTTGATTGCAGCGCGGGTAGCGGCATCGGAGGATATCAGCCGGTAGGTCACCTCGCCCACCGATTGGAAATAGAGGTCGGGATGCGGTTTGGGGGTGAACAGGAGGGCAAAATCCTGCGCCCCCGTAACCAGATCGGCGCACATCTGGGTGCTGTAGTCGGGTTCAATATAGAAGGCCATCTGCGGGAAGGCGCGGCGAAATTCGGCGACCAATTCACCGATATGGGCAGCTGCAAGGTCGTTCTGGATGCCAAGCCGCAGGGTGGCGGTATCGCCTGCAGGGGCCACTGCATGGCGGGCCTCGTTCCATTCCTGCCGCAGCAGGCGGGCGTGCGATTCAAAGCGCACCCCTTCGGTGGACATCTCTGTGCCAGCACGCGAGCGGATGAACAGGCGGGCCCCGATAGCGTCCTCTAACGCGGCGACACGGGCCGATACGGTGGATTGGGTCACGCCAAGCCTGTCGGCGGTGCGGTTGAAGCTGCGGGTTTCCACAAGGTCGAGGAAGGTGTCGAGAAGGTCAATTTGCATCTGCGCGCGCCCTGATCGAGTTTTTCGATCAATAGACCGAGTCGGTGGTGATTGTAAGATCGGGGTTGGCGGGGGATAGTCTTTTTGACGCTTGCGTTTGGGGTTCGGGTGGGAGCCTCCGGCGGGGATATTTCAAGACAGAAAATGGGGGCGGGTTTGGCAGAGTTTCCGACGCAGGCACGGGTGGTGATCATTGGCGGCGGGGCGGTCGGGGTCTCGGCGCTGTACCATTTGGGGAAGGCGGGTTGGGCCGATTGCCTGCTGCTGGAAAAGAACGAGCTGACCGCTGGGTCAACCTGGCACGCGGCGGGGAATGTGCCCACGTTCAGTTCAAGCTGGTCGGTGATGAACATGCAGCGCTATTCGGCGGACCTGTACCGGGGGCTGGGGGCGGCCGTCGATTACCCGATGAACTACCATGTCACGGGGTCGGTGCGGTTGGCCCATTCGGCGGCACGGATGCAGGAATTTCAGCGGGTTGTGGGGATGGGCCGGTATCAGGGGATGGACCTTGATATTCTGGGCGCGGACGAGTTGCGCGCGCGGTATCCGTTTGTCGAAACGCACGGGCTGGAAGGCGCGTTGTATGACCCGAACGATGGCGACATTGATCCGGCGCAGTTGACGCAGGCCTTGGCCAAGGGTGCGCGTGGCTTTGGCTGCCGGATAGAGCGGTTTTGCCCGGTGACAGCCGTACGCCGTGAGGGGGATGAGTGGGTTGTTGCGACGCCAAAAGGTGAGGTGCGCTGCGAATATGTGGTGAACGCAGCGGGATATTATGCACGCGAAGTGGCGGCGATGTTTGGCCGTGATTTGCCGATGATGGTGATGAGCCATCAGTACATGCTGTTCGACGCGATCCCCGAATTAGAGGCGTATAGCCGGGAAACCGGAGGCAAGCTGCCGTTGCTGCGCGATGTAGACAGCAGTTACTACCTGCGGCAGGAAAAGATGGGGTTCAACCTTGGGCCGTATGAGCAGAACTGCAAGGCGCATTGGGTCGCGGCGGATGATCCGTTTCCCAAGGATTTCAGCTTTCAACTGTTCCCCGACGATCTGGAGCGGCTGGAGTGGTATATCAGCGACGCCATGGCGCGGGTACCGTTGTTGGAAAAGGCCGCACTGACCAAGGTGATCAACGGGCCAATCCCCTATACCCCCGATGGCAACCCGCTGATCGGGCCCATGCCCGGGGTGCCGAATGCATTTGAGGCCTGTGTGTTCACTTTTGGCATCTGTCAGGCTGGAGGGGCTGGCAAGGTTCTGGCCGAATGGATCACCGAAGGAGCGACCGAGTGGGATATGTGGTCCTGCGATCCGCGCCGGTTTACCGGGTTTGAGGACCCAGAGTATTGCGTGGCCAAGGGGATGGAGGTGTACGGGCATGAATATGCCATGCACTTCCCGCACCATGGCTGGCCCGCGGGGCGGGGCAAAAAGCTGTCGGCTTTGCAAGGCCGGACCGCCGCCCTGGGCGCGCAGTATGGAGCCTATAACGGGTGGGAGCGCCCTAACTGGTACGCGCGGGCCGAGGATGATGTGAGCGAGGCTGCGCAGCGGACATGGGACCGGGCGGGGCCGTGGTTTGCCGCTGTGCGTGACGAGTGTCTTGCGGTGCGGGATCATGTGGGCGTGCTGGACCTGCCCGGGTTCTCTCGGTTTGAGGTGGAGGGCCCGGGCTGCGCGGATTGGCTCGCGGGGCGGATAGCCGGGGGGTTGCCAAAGGTAGGGCGAATGGGTCTTGCGTATTTCCCCGATGACCGAGGCCGGATTGTGACCGAGATGTCGGTGGTGCGGCGCGAAGACGACGCGTTCACCTTGATCACCGCCGCTGTGGCGCAGGTGCACGACCGGGAATGGCTGTTGTGGGGGATGCCTGCGGGGGTCCGCCTGCGCGACCGGACCGAGGATTTCACCTGTATCATTGTGACGGGGCCTGCGTCGCGGGTGTTGCTGGCGAAGTTGACGGAGGCGGATTTGACTGCACCGTGGTTGTCTGTGCAAGCAGCTGTGGTGGCAGGGCAGGACTGTGCCCTGTTCCGCGTCAGCTTTGCGGGCGAATTGGGGTGGGAGATTCATGCAACACCTGACCGCATGCCTGCGATCTATGATGCGGTGCTGGCGGGCGGGGCACGTCCTTTCGGGATGTTTGCGCTGAATTCCTTGCGCATCGAGAAGGGGTATCGGGCCTGGAAGGGCGATCTTTCAACCGATTATTCCTTGCTCGAAGGGGGGCTGGAGCGGTTCATCCGTTTTGACAAGCCGCAGGATTTTCCGGGCAAGGCGGCGCTGCTCGCGCAAAAGCAGGCGGGTGTGTCGCGGCGGTTCTGCACGCTGGTGGTGGACGCGGGAGAGTGTGATCCGCCCAATATGTCCACCATCTGGCATGACGGCATTGTGGTAGGGGAAACCACCAGCGGCTATTTCGGGCACCGTGTCGGGGCTTGTATCGCATTGGGCATGCTGCGGGTGGACCTGAATGTGCCGGGAACGGTGGTGGACGTTGAGGTGTTCGGGCAGCGTTACCGGGCGGTGGTGCAGGACGATGCGCCTGTGTGGGATGCAAAAAACGAGCGGATCAGGGCGTGACACAAAATCCTTCGAAGGATTTTGCAAATGTCTTCGAAGACATTTGGCGACGGTTGAAAGGGCAGAAAGATGGTTGACGTTCCGAAACACGCGCGGGCGGTGGTGATTGGCGGCGGGGTGTCGGGATGCTCGGTCGCCTATCATCTGGCGAAGGCGGGGTGGACCGATGTGGTGCTGTTGGAGCGGCAGAAGCTGACGAGCGGGACCACATGGCATGCGGCGGGGCTGATCGGGCAGTTGCGTGGGTCGGCGAACATGACGCGACTGGCAAAGTATTCGGCGGACTTGTATGTAAAGCTGGAGGCCGAGACTGGCGTGGCCACGGGGATGCGGCAAGTTGGCAGCATCTCGGTCGCGCTGACCGAGGCGCGACATGAGGAGTTGCTGCGGCAAGCCACGGTTGCCCGGATTTTCGATGTCGAGGTGCATCAGATCAGCCCGACCGAGGTGAAGGCCGCCTATCCGCATCTGAACATTGACGGCGTGGTGGGCGCTGTGGCCTTGCCGCTGGACGGGCAGTGCGATCCGGCAAATATCACCATGGCGCTGGCCAAAGGCGCGCGGATGCGGGGCGCGAAAATCTTTGAGGGGGTGAAGGTAACAGCTGTGACCAAGGCTGCGGGCCGGGTGACGGGAGTCGATTACATGCAGGACGGCGTGCCCGGCCACATCGCGGCGGATGTCGTTGTGAACTGCGGCGGCATGTGGGGGCGCGATCTGGCGGAAGCCAGCGGCGTGACGCTGCCGTTGCATGCCTGCGAGCATTTCTATCTGATTACCGAGCCTATCCAAGGTCTTGGCCACATGCCGGTGCTGCGGGTGCCCGATGAGTGCGCCTATTACAAATCAGACGCAGGCAAGATGATGGTTGGCGCGTTTGAACCGAAGGCCAAGCCTTGGGGGATGAACGGCATCCGTGAGGACTTCTGTTTCGACACGCTGCCCGAGGATTGGGACCATTTCCAACCCATTCTGGAACACGCGATGCACCGGATGCCGCTGTTCCAGACGGCGGGGATTCATACATTCTTCAACGGTCCGGAAAGCTTTACCCCCGATGACCGCTATTATCTGGGCGAAGCGCCTGAACTTGGCGGTTATTGGGTGGCGGCGGGGTATAACTCGGTCGGCATAGCCGGGTCGGGGGGCGCGGGCATGGCTTTGGCGCATTGGATCACCGAAGGCGAGGCCCCGTTTGATCTGTGGGAGGTGGATATTCGCCGCGCGCAACCGTTTCAGCGTAACCGGGCCTACCTCAAGGACCGGGTGAGCGAGACTTTGGGGCTGCTGTATGCGGACCATTTCCCCTACCGCCAATTTGCCACCGCACGCGGCGTGCGGCGCAGCCCGATCCATGAGCATCTGAAAGCCCGAGGCGCTGTGTTTGGCGAGGCTGCAGGGTGGGAGCGGGCGAATTGGTTTGCGACTGAGGGGCAGGATCGGGATTACGAATACAGCTGGGGGCGGCAGAACTGGTTTGGCAATCAGCGGGCGGAGCATCTGGCGGTGCGCAGCGGTGCTGGGCTGTTCGATATGACCTCGTTTGGCAAGATAAGGGTCGAGGGGCGGGATGCTTGCGCCTTTCTGAACCGGGTGTGTGGGGCCCAAGTTGATGTTGCCGTGGGGCGGGTGGTCTACACCCAGATGCTG